>NZ_SNUK01000005.1 GCF_012027495.1 Thermococcus sp. JdF3
TCTCCTTGAACTCCGCTATCCCCGTCGGGTCGAGGCCGGTCATGGGTTCATCGAGGATAAGAAGCTCAGGGTCGTTGATGAGCGCCTGGGCGAGGAGCAGACGCTGACGCATACCCTTCGAGAACTTGCCGACCTTCCGGTTCCTTGCTTCCTTCAAACCAACAAGTTCGAGGAGTTCATTGATGCGCTTCCCCTTCTCGGTTTTTGGTATTTTGAAAGCGTCGGCGATGATGTCCAGCGTCTGCTCGGGAGTCAGAAAATCCCAGAGCGTGGCGTGCTCCGGCATATAGCCTACGCGTTTCTTGGCCTCAACGAGCTGGTTCTCGTCAAACCTTCCGTCCCTGAAGACCTCCTCGCCGAAAAGTTCTATGCGTCCTTCCTGAGGAAAGATTAGACCGAGGGTGCTGAGGATTGTCGTACTCTTCCCGGCACCGTTTGGGCCGAGGAAGCCGTAAACTTGACCCGGCTTCACCTCAAGGTTAAGCCCATCGAGGGCGCGAACGTCCTTATAAACCTTAACTAGATTCTCAATCCTCATCATCGCCATCACCTCAAATCCATCTTTCTGAACCTGAAGATGGCCAGTCCGAGGTAAACAGGAATAAGCCCGGCTATGATGCCCGCCTGGGCCCGGTTGTCGGCTATGGCCCGCTTAACCCCAAGATATTCAACGGTATAGGTGCCGTCGTCGTTGAAGGTGGTTCTCTCAATTCCTTTGAGAATGTCGAGCATGAGCACCTGGGGGACGTAAAAGAGGTATCTGAGGTGGTACTCCCTGTAAAGCTCGTCCAGGCGCTCGCGATAGGCCTTTTTCTCCTCCGGCGAAAGCTTGCTGAAGTCCCCCCATTTCTGAATTCCGAACTCCTCCTGGGCCTTGTCCTCGGCGAAGCCGTCCACGATCTGGGGCATGACGAGGCCGGTAACGAAGAACAGAACCAGAGCCAGCCCCAGGGCGGTGTTGGTGGAGCGCACGAACGTGGAAATCAGGAGACCAAGGGCCAGGAGCTGAAGCATCGCGAGGAGAACAAGACCGTTCGATAGGGTTATGTCCGCCAGCAGGGAAGAGCTCAGTGCGAGCCCGTAGTACTTCGTTATCGCGAAGGACAGGAGGGTGGCGAAGATTATCGCCACGACTATGCTGAGCGCCTGGCCGAGGAACTTGCCGAGCAGGTATGAGATCCTGCCAATGGGCTTGCTGAGGGCAACCCGGACCGTTCCGTTCTCAAGATCCGAGTTCAAAGCGGTGGCGCCGGCCATGAGGGCATAGACACCGATGAAGAGGAACGCACTGACGACGACGTAGCCTATGACGCTCGTGACGAGCACCTCTTCCGGATTTGTGGCCCCTTCGAGGTTGTCCTTGACCTCTCTAAAGGCCATGGCGTAGATCAGCAAAATCAAAACCAGTATCAGCCAGAACTTCCTCGTCCGCAGGCTCTTCTTCAGCTCCAGCTCAAATCCCCACATGCTATCACCTCAGATCTGCTTTTCTGAACTTCACCCAGGAGACGGTGAGGTAGGCGAGAGTTGGAAGGATAAGCATGGCCATATTGGCCTTGTAATCCAGAACCTCACTGACCGGCCCCGGCGGAAGGCTACGCTTTGGGGAGACGGCCATATTAAGGACCATGTACTGCGCGGAAGGGCTTGGAACAAGCAGGGCGTTCCTTGAGAGCACTTCGATGGGGCTGCCGTTCCCGGCCCCCGCCAGAGAGGCCGTGATGACAAGGAGGGGAGCAACAAAGCCCACGAGGAACGCCAGGAGAACGGAAAAAATGAGGGCTTTTCTGCCCCTCATGAAAGCTGACAGCAGATAACCGAGCGCCAAATACTGAAGGAGCGAGAGGAAAAGCAGAGAACCAAAGACCAGGCCGAGTTCGAGGGTTTTACTTGACGGGGCGCCAAGATGAAGGGCGTAGGCTATAACCAAGGCAACGTAAAGAGCCACACCAAGGGATACTGCGAGGGCATCGCTCAGGAGCGTTCCAAGGAAGAAGTCCTTTCTCCTCAGGGGCTTGCTTAGAAGAACCCTTACGGTGCCGTTATCAATGGTCGAGCTTATCGAAAGCGCCCCCAGCGGGAGAACCACAAGGGGTAGGAGGGAGCCGTTCAGAGTTGAAATTAGGGCGTTGAGAAGGCCCGGACTACCGTAGTTCAGGTAGTACTTATCGAGAGTCCCTTTGCTCAGGAGTGCCATCAAAGCCGTGAAGGCAACAAAGGCCATGAAGCGCCTGCTCTGAAGGCTTAACCCGAGGAAAACACCGTAAAGCCCGCTGGGAGAGAAGGAAACTCCCGGAACCGACAATGGCCCGGGGCTTCTAAGCTCTCTCCTCCGGAACAGCTCCATTCCGGCGAGCGATAGAGCAATGGAGAGGGCGAAAAGCTCGGCAATCACTCTGTAGGATACGGAGACGCCCCCTCCAATGGAAACGGCCCTCTCAAGGTAAGCGGTTGGAACGAAAGAGTAGTCAGATTTTCCGAGGAGTAGGAGCATGACAAAGGCCCCCAGCCCGAGGAAGACTCCGGAATCGCGGGAGGTCGAGAAGGGAAGGAGGAAAAGGACGATTCCAACAACGCCGACCAGCGAGAGCGAAAGGGCGAGCGAGCCGACGAGGTAATCCCTAACCGCGAAGCCGTGAGCCAGCATTGCGAGCGCTCCAGAGAGTGCAATTCCAAGGGTGGAGATTAGAACGAGCTTCAACCCCTCCGAGATCCAGCCGAGAAAGTAGCGCCTCCTCGTGAGGGGTTTCGATAACATTAGCACAACGTTGCCCCGCTCGAAATCCGAACCGAAGCGCGAGAGAAGTAAGATCAGCAGGAGGGGCATGAAGAGGAACTTGAGAAAGTTGGGGAGCCACTTGGTGAGCAGATCGGCGGTGACAAGGCGGGCAAGCTCCTCTGTCGGAATATTCGGGTAGTGGGCGGTAAATCTGGAAACGTCTATCTCGACAGCTATGATGGACACGATGGCGGCTAAGGCAGCGAAAAGGTGCTGGAGCCTGGAAAGACCGTGGCCACTCATCGTGAATACCACCCCGAAAAGTCCATCTTGGAAAGCCTGAGCCTCGCCAGAAGAAGAACCGGGGCAGAGAGCAGAACAAAAACCGCCGTGAGAGCAAAAGAGGCCTCCCCGATCGCAGGGGCAAGGAGAAGTGCGAGAACCGGCAGAAAAATCATGGCCCCTTTCCGCGTGAAGAGGGCCAGCAGGAACACCAGCGCGGAGAGGAAGAAGGCCACCGAAAAGGAGTAACCCACGAAGGGGACGAGGAACAGGGAGAGCGAAACGGCTATGAGAAATCTCAGAATGACATAGTCCCTTCCCACGGGTTTGCTGAGAACTAACGTGGGGTTTTCGGATAGTATATCGATTGCCGTGAGGGGGAGAAGAAAGAGGAGAAAGAATCCCCTGAGTGGAGGGTCGAGGGGGAGGACTGCTAGGGCAAGCAGAGCGGGAAAAGTCCGCATCGCCCAGAGGTTGGCAAGCTCCTTTCTGAGCCACCACGGCAAAAACCCGAGATAAAGTGAAGGGGGAGAAGGTCTCAAAATAGCGCCTGGTTCAAGGCGAATGAACAGGGCCAGAGAGACCAAAGTTAAAACCGTGAAAAACGAGAGCACCAGTGCCACCCTCAACAGAGCGTCGCCGATGGCACCGATAGAGACGTCCCTGGCGAAGAGCTCGAGCTGTGCACCGGGTGAGAAGAAGGCGTAGCTCGCGTAACGCCTCTCAATCTGCGAGACGAGGGCTGAGTACTCGGTTCGTTTTGCACCATAATCCTCCAGGCTGTGGACTCCAAGAACCTGCTGAGCGGTGTCCTGAGCCTTCAGCTGGATAAAGCCAGGGGGGACAAAGGTGAGCAGGAGGAACATTAGGACACCAACTACGGCCGTTTTCCTCGGATCCCTCGTGAGCAGGGCCGTAATGTAGCCCATTGGAAGAAAGGGGAGGGCAAAGAGAGCGTAGAGGGCGGAGACCTCCTCCAAAAAGGTAAAGGGTAGCACGAGGAGAGTAGCCAAGACAAGGTGGGAGAGAAAGAAGTCAAGGTAGATGGAACTCCTCTTCAGGGGTTTTGATAGGAGCAGTTCGAGGTTGTTGGAGATGCTCCTGGGGAAAAGGGCGGAGAACAGAAAGCCGATGAGAAAGTAGGGGACAACAGGAAGAACATCTCCAAGGAAAGGACTAAGGACTAAAGCCGTGAGGAAGACGAGCGCGGGTTTCCCTTTGAGCCGGTTCATTTCCAACTTGAAGGTGAACATAGTTATCCCCAGGTGAATGTGGTGAAAAAATTTAAAAAAGTAATGTACCAACTAAAACGGATCCAAGTCACACAGATCCAGTTCTCCGCAGGTATCGATTAAGATGCAACCTCCGCCGTCATATCCACAGTCGTCCCAGAGCCTGCAGCCTCCATTGTCTTCTATGCACGAATCGCTAAGCCAGCATTCAGGTTGAACATCGTAGGATCCTTTGTTCAGCCGTCGAAACATTGCCGACATCCCCTTCCCCGGTCATCCATTGTTCAACTGGAATACTGGTAGTGGGCGGTAAATCTGGAGACGTCTATCTCGACTGCCAAGGCTGGGAAGAGGGAGATTATGGCGAGCTTAACCTTCATTTTGGTAACCCCCGCTAAAGAGCAATCATAGTTGAACTCCAGAAGTTTCAACGTACTCAAATAGATTCGAAACCGCAACTGCTAAGAAAGCAATAACCGCCACTGGAGCCATCACCCACCACCAGTAACGCCCCATCAACGCACCTTGCTTGAGGGCCTCTGCGATATAGGATCCCCAATTATTACCTGGAATTATGTTGAACAATCCCAGTACCGAGATAAAAGCCATAACCCTTGGGAAGAGCATGGTGACATAGGGAACTGTGTAACTAAGCACAATAGGGAGGATATGCCTGAATATCACATAAATGTCCGAAGCGCCTATGCTTTTACTAGCTGCTATGTATTCCTTTACCTTTTCATTTTCCACTATGCCCCGTATAGAGTTGGAGTACTGGCTGAAAAAGAACATAGATACAATAATCCCGGTGAGCCAGTCCGGGACCACAAGTTTTGTGTACGCACCAACACGGGAAACGGCATAGATTATGACCAGTACAAGGGGAATTGCTGGAATTGAGTTAAAAGCATCCACTATAACCGTCACCGCATCACCCAAAACGTTCCTGTGATAGCCGGAGATTACACCAAATGGTAGCCCAATGAGAATCACGAACGACACAGTAAAGACCGTTAGTACAAGAGTACCCCACGTGGACTTTACAAAACCAACCCAAAGATCCCTGCCGTATCCATCAGTGCCGAGCAGACCGTACGCGTTGCCGAATAGTATGGCCCTCCCCACCTCCATCCGAAAAATGTAATCCCCCTTTAGAAAAGTCCCGTTTTCAGAAAGAAAGAGGAGCTGGGTTGGTTGGTAAAGGATAAGTGCCGTCTCGTCGAGTCCCAGCTCTCTGGCAAAGGCCCTGACCTCAGCAGCCAAGGTTGTGTTGGAATTAACACTTCCATTTCCCGAGAGTCTGATTGAGCGACCATCGGGACGGGTTATAACAAGCGTAGCTTTTGAAAGCACCAAGTTAGTGGGTAGTGCTTCCACAGACACCACAAATTCTCCCTGCCCACCTAATCTGAGCGCCCCCATATCTGCACTCGGATGCCAAACAGGAAGGGCGTTTTTTGGGTAATCCTTCCAGTAGAGCCGGTCGTCCCAATGCTCCATATCTGATGAAGAGACTGAGCAATGTGCACCCACTAAGAACGCAATAAAGACCGCAATCATAAGAACTCCCCTTCTGTTTGCCCTCATATCTTACCCCACCCTCGGGTCAAGTTTAGGTTTAATGAACTCGATAGATACCGAAATGATGAGGTTCAGCACTATAAACACCAGAAGAGGAAAGGCAAAGAGACTTGGAATAAAATAGAAAGTTTCAGCCATGGCGCCCGAAAAGCTCGAAGCTATCATCTGACCCAGTCCCCCTAATCGGAAGAGGTAATCAACAACAATGACCATACCCTCAACCTCAATTAAGTGGGAAAACCATACGGAGAGGGCGGGTACCGAGATTGCTTTAAAGACAGACAACAAAATCCGGTTTTCAGGAAGTCCCACAGCCCGTTTGTAGCTGACGTAGGGACTGAGGATTTCCCGCCTTAGCAACATATAGAACTCCACAGCAAGACGCCAAAAAGACATAAGGACAACTGTAAGGACTGGAAGTATCATGGCCTTTAGAACAGTCAAAATTCCCGCACCGGGGCCGGGAGAGATAAGAATATCATCGGGAAGTGCTGAGTATATGACAAGAAGTATGAAAACAACCCCCAACCACCAAACAGAGATACCCGAAATTACCCTGGAGAAGATACTCAAAATGCCTGCTACCCTCTGGCTTCTCAATGCCCAAAAAGCAACCACCACCGAGAGAAGGACTAAAACAATCTCCGAGACAAGAAGAAAAATGAACGTACGCAGAAAGGCTTCCCTCCTTGATATAGCAAAATGTCTATGTTCAATTTTTCTC
This sequence comes from Thermococcus sp. JdF3, assembly GCF_012027495.1. NCBI lineage: Archaea > Methanobacteriati > Methanobacteriota > Thermococci > Thermococcales > Thermococcaceae > Thermococcus > Thermococcus sp. JdF3. The sequence continues at coordinate 6,539 of NZ_SNUK01000005.1, forward strand.
CACATTTCATCTTTTGGAGGAGCCAACGAGGATATCAGTGCATCGAATCCCACGACAACCGTCGGGGTTACAAGTTCGGGGTGCTTTTTGGGCGCTATATACTTCAAGTAGTAATCACCCGGCTCCATGCCTAGCCGGGTGGCGTTTTCATAGAGTTCAAGGTAATCGGGATAATCAAGAAGCTCGTTCCTTGCCTGCTGTTCAAGTCCCGCTTTAACACCGGTTCCCACTAGAAAAGCGACTAGCACAAGCACCAATGTAAATCTCACCGCAACCCTGAACAGCCCCAACGAGTTGTGCAATTCACACTCCTCCATCTCCACCGAATTCCAGTGTTGGGAGCGTGGTAAGTCCAGCCATCACCACAGCAGTAAACGCGCGCAAAATCGTACAACTCAGCTTCAGAGCAGTGCCGTTAATGCCCATCACACCACCGAACATTGAGTACCATTGTAGTTCATAAAATTTTCGATAGAATCAAATAAAACCGGGTTATGAACTGAACACCGATGATTAAATCTAACCGCCAAACAGAATCATGAACACGTCCTCCAGGGACAGGTTCTCAACCCTCACGCTCAGCACTTTGCCTGAGGGGAACCTGGAGAGGAACTCATTGACCTCAGTGGACTTGAGGTAGGCAGTGACGTGGGTGAAATTACCCTTCCTGATGCACCTGACGAGGTAGCCTCCAGGGCACGGAGCGGAGCCCTCAACCACGAGGAGAACCTTCCTGTCAAAGTCCACCTCGAGCTTCCTGCTTATCTCCTCGGGCTTTCCTTCCAGGATAGGCCTCTTGTTGAAGAGCAGAACCCTGTCGCTCAGCTTCTCCGCCTCCGAAAGGTCGTGGGTGGTGAGGATAACCGTTGTCCCAAAGTCACGGACGAGGGCCATTATTGCGTCATGTATCTCGCTCTTGGTTATCACGTCGAGGAAAACCGTCGGCTCGTCGAGTATCAGGTACTTGGGCCTCACCACCAGGGCGGAGGCTATGTAAACCTTCTGCTTCATTCCGGCCGAGAGCTTCTGGTACCACTCGTCCCTCTTCTCCCACAGGTTCAGTAGCTTGAGCGCGTACTCTATGCGCTCCCCTATCTCACCCTCGGGGACCTTCCACAGCCTCGCGATGAACTGGAGGTTTCGTTGAACGCTCAGACGCCACTGGAATATGCCCCACATGTCCCTCTCGCCGGTGAAAACCGTGAACATCTCACCAGCAACTTTGCCGTGCTCCCTAAAGCTGTCGTGGCCGTCGATGAGCAGTTTTCCGGAACTCGGCTCGAGGAGGCCGTTGGCGATTTTGCAGAGGGTTGTCTTTCCCGCGCCGTTGGGGCCGAGGAGGCCGAATATCTCCCCCTCCCTCACCCGGAAGCTCAGGTCTATGAGGGCTGGAATCTCTTCCCTGGGCTTTCCGAGAAAATCGCGGAGGCTACCCAGATCGAAGAAGCCCCTGAAAGGGGGAGGATAGTACTTGGTGAGATGCTCGGCTTCTATCATCTGACCACCTCACACGTGCCCGAGGGTGCCCAGCTGCATCGCCTTCCCAACGCCCCACCGAAAGGTCGCGATTCCGATGAGGAGCATGATAGTAGTGGTCAGGGCAAGATTCACGAAGCTGGGCCAGATCTGGGACACTGAATAGCCCCCGCCCATCGTCAGCCTGGCCATCTCAAGAATGTACCTCTCGGGGTGTATCCTGGAAATGGGCTGGAGCCACCAGGGGAGGGCCTCAGGAGGGAAGTAGAGACCGCTCACGAGCTGGGAGGTAAGGTTGAGGAACCAGTTTATCGGGTCCTGCCTGGCCTTGGTCGCCGCCCGAAAGCCTGCTGAAAAAAGTTCAAGGGCGAAGGTGAGGGTGAAGCCCGCGAGGATAACGAGCAGGGCACCGAGGTTGATGTGTATGACCAGGCCGTAGAAGAGAACGAAGATCACGGTTATCAGGCCCATTATCATGAGGCTCCAGACGACGTTCCAGGCGTTTATTCCCACGAAGATCGCCACCATTCCGGCGGGAGAGGCGTAGAGCATCGGGAAGCTCCGCCCAATCAGGAGCTTGGAAAGGCTGCCCCGCGGAAGGAATATTATGTTGTGCACGATGAAGCCTATCAGAAAGAACTGGAGGAAAGAGTCGGTTCCGTACTGCTCGATGTTGGCGTCTATCGTCACCAGGCTGGCGAATATCCCCATCACCGCAACCTGGATTAGAAGGCCTATCAGATAGCTGACCACGTCCCAGCGGTAGCTGAAAAAGACCTCCCTCTGAATGTTGAAGAACTCGCGGACTATTCTAAGGCCGTCCTTCATTCCCACCGAAAAAAGTTAGAAGGGAGGTTTAAAAGAATATCGGCTCACTTGTTCATCATGAGCCTTATCCTCTCGGCGGCGTCTTTGGCCTTGTCAGAGATGTTGCTGAGCGTTCTGGCGATGTTGAGGATGTAGAAGCCGTCGCCCCAGCTCATCGAGTCGGCGTTCTCGAAGACGAGCTGCATGAGCTTCGTATCGAGGCCGTCTATCTTGTTCTCAACGCTCTCTATCTGCCTGATTATCTCGTACTCCCGCTCTATCTCGCCCTCGGTGAAACCGCTCTCTATAACGCGGTCCATCTGGACTATGGCCTCGTGGACGAGTTTTGCCGCCTTGATGCTCTCCATACCCATCTCGAGAATTATGTCCTTGGCCTCCGTCGGGACGCAGTCGGGCTTCTTGACGAGCAGCCACTTCGCAGTGTCTTCAGCGGCATCCGCCACCTTGTCCTGCATGTGGAGGTAGATTATGACGTCCTCCCTCGCGACGGCCATCATGAGCTTCGAGCTGAGGGAGTCCCTTATCTCCTCCTTTATCCTGTCGGCAACGTCCTCAAGGCGGTCAACCTCGATGGCAAACTCCCTCATACCCTCGTAGTCGCACGCGTACCATGCCTGAAGCGCCTTCTCGAGCGTTTCGACGGTGTTGAGCACGACATCAGCGTGCTTTATGAGGGGCTTGAATGGGCTCTTCGCGAAGAGCTTAGTCCACACCTGCATGATATCACCCCACGATCATCAGGAGCTTGAATATGGCCGCGCTTATCAGACCCGCGACCGGAACGGTAACAAACCAGGAGATTATTATATCCCTAACGATGTCTTTGTTTATTGCCTTTACTCCCCTCGCAAGGCCTATTCCTATGACCGCGCCGACCACCGTGTGGGTCGTCGAGATTGGCAGTCCGAGCCAGCTGGCGGCGAGGACAACGGTCGCTGCAGAGAAGTCAATGGTGAAGCCGCGGGTGTTGGTGAGCTCGGTTATCTTCTTGCCGACCGTTTCCATGACCCTGTAACCGTAGGTGGCGACACCAACCGCTATTCCGAGACCGCCCATCGCAAGTATCCACTTAGGGACGGGAACCTGCATGCCGCCGAGACCCATCGTGGCTACCGCGTAGACGGCCGCGACCGGCCCTATAGCGTTGGCAACGTCGTTGGCGCCGTGGGCCAAAGCCACGTAGCCGGAGGTTACGACCTGCGCCTTCCGGAATATCGCCTCGACGCCTATGAAGGGGTCGCTGCTCGGGAAGCGGAGCTTTATCAGGAGGTACGTTACCACGAACACGATTATGCCCAGCGGGACGCCGTACATGAGAACTCCCGTCTTGAGGTCCTTCCCGTGGAGAACCTTGATGTAGAACATGGTTCCAATGACGACGAACGCCAGCCCAATCCAGAACGGGGACCATATCCTGGCGCTCCTGACGGGGTCCTTTCTCTCGAAGATGCTCTTCGTGAAGGCTTTGAAGATGAAGTAGGCCATTATGGCGCCGATTATCGGTGAGAGAATCCAGCTGAGAACGACCTGACCCATCTTGCCCCAGTTCACTATCGCGGTGCCGGCGTAGACTATTCCGTAGCCCGCTATGCCGCCTATGATGGAATGGGTAGTCGAGACCGGTAGGCCGAACTTGGTGGCCACTATTAGCCATATCGTGGCCGCGAGAAGGGCCGCAACGGAGCCATACACGAGGACCATCGGGTCGGTTATCATCGTCGGGTCTAGGATGCCCTTCCTTATCGTCTCCGTGACGCTCTTTCCGAAGAAGTACGCACCTGTGAACTCAAGGAGGCCAGCTATTATAACCGCCTGCTTCGGGGTTATCGCCTTGGCGCCGACGGCAGTGCTCATGGAGTTTGCGGCGTCGTTGGCACCTATCGCCCAGGCCATCGAAAATCCCAGCACCACGGTTATCAGCAACCATACGTCCACACTCACCACCGGGAGGGACTCGAGGGCGGCATATAAATACCTTGTCGCAGTAGAATATAGCTAGCTACCATGAACTATATAGGTCTAAATAGAATAAAGAGAAAAGTTAGGACTCAACCTTGATAGGTTCGACACTTATGTTGCCATCGGCCATCATTCCAAGCTTGACGTAGTGATAAAAGCCCCCCTCGTCCGGCTTTGCGTAGAGAGGAGCGCCTCCCGCGCCGGTTACTATGTAGTGGACTCCCTCGATGGTTCCGTTCCAGAACATGTGGATGTGGCTGAAGATTCCAAAGGCGTTGTACTCCCCCATCAGTTCCAGCAACTTCTTCCCGTCGGTGGGGTTCATGCCGTGGTCGCCGTTCGGCCTTGGATCCTTAGGTGGAGCGTGCATCACCATCACGGGCCTCTTGCCCATGGCCTTAGCCCTCTCAAGCTCGTTCTGAAGCCAGCTCCACTGCTCGTCGCTCAGCCCGTAGTCGTTTTCGACATTGTTCATGAAGATGTAGTAGTAATCCCCGAGGACGAAGGAATAGTCCGTTGGACCGAAGAGCTGGTGGTAGACGTTTATGCCCTCCCCGCGATACTCGTGGTTTCCGACCGCTATGAAAATCGGCTTGTTCCACTTCCACTCCTTCAGCAGGGCCGCCCACTCGTCAACCTTGCCCGAATAGACCAGGTCTCCACCGTCCATCACGAAAACGGCGTTATTCTCGTTCATCCTGTCCCTCAGCTGCAGGAAAGCCTTCGGAACCTCCGTGCCGCCGTCCGGCCTGTGGTCACCGAAGGCAAAAACCGTGTAGTCTCCGATGTCTTTTGGAACGATGCTGAAGGAAGACTCCGAAGTCGTGAATCTGACCCACGTATCGCCGGTCTCGACTCCCTCGGGCAGGTTCAGCACCGAGGGGTTGGTGTTCTCGATAACGTAGGTAAGTGCAGCCCCTGTTCCGTCTTTAACCTCCACGCTGACGTTGAAGCCGAGGGCACGGATGTAAACCGTGGAGCCGTTGACGAGCCTGATAAAGCCTCCCTTTACGGTGACGTTCTCGCCGTCAACGACCCGCCAGTAGTATATGAACGGCTCCCTGCTCCTGAAAGAGCCAAGGTACCAGTGTTCACCGTCGTCTGGAATTCCGTTCCAGTTGTTGTCCCCTATGACCTTGAGGAGAATCCCCTCAAACTCGCCGCTCCTCAGAACATCGTCCGTTCTAAGGGATGCCCCGTTCCTGAGGTTCATAGCGTACTCAATGGCCGCGCCAGCGCCAGCCTTGCTGGTGCCTGTGAAGACGAAATACGCCTTTCCGTCCTTATTGAAGGCCGCAAAAACGCCCTTGTCTTTTCCAACGAACTTGACGCCGAACTTGTAGACTATGTAACCAAAGTAGTCGTTGACCGTTATTAGTATCGGTTTTCCCCTGAGGATCTCTCTAGCATCCGCCGGGGACAGCACTGCAACCCCACCCTCGTACTGGCTCGCGGGGAGTATCTGCGCGTTCGGGAAGTAGTGCTTCGCGAGATCCTCGTAGCCCTCGCTGACGTAAACCTTGGAAGCGTCGGCAAGGCTGCTCCACTGGGCCAGAACCTGTCCCTTCTCGTAGCTCCCGAAGTCTATTCCACCGGAGGGCGAGGTAGCTGTGGTGGAAGTCTCCGTTGGAGTGCTCTGGCTTATGCATCCCGACACCAGCACGATGAAAACCAGGAGAATTCCAAAAACGGCTTTCTTCATTGCGTTCACCTTCCGGAAAATTGGAACGGGAGCTTAAAGCACTTTTGATTGGCATCACGAACTCGGCAGATTTAAATAGCCCGAGGCCGAAAGTATTTCGGTGATACCATGTTCGTCGGACACTACACCGAGGTCCCCGAGAAGGACACCGGTTTTGAGGGAGTGACCATCAGATGGCTCGTCTCCCCGAAGCTCGGAGCGAAGAACTATGCGATGCGCTACTTCGTCCTCAAGAAGGGTGCGGAGATACCCCTCCACCACCACGACTGGGAGCACGAGATATTCATCGTGAGGGGAGAGGGAATCATAACGAACGGAAAGGAAGAGTTCCATGTCAGGGAGGGAGACTTCCTCTACGTTCCGCCCAACGAGACCCACGGCTACAGGGCGACCGGAGAAACGCTGGAGTTTCTCTGCATAATCCCCGCCAAGAAGGAGGCCATTCCTGAGGATGAGTGGGCCTAGCGGCGTCTGTGATAGTAGGCCTTTATTTTCTTCCTTCTCAGAGCGACGAGGTCTGCCTTTCTGGATTTTGAACGTAGGGGTTCCTCCTCGAGCAGGAGCCACGCCAGGTCGTATGCAAGAGAGGCGATTATGAACAGAAAAATCCCGAAAACTATCAGCGGAGTGTAGTACCAGACCACACCGACTCTTGGAATCACCAGAACAACCCTGCCAACCACCTGGGAGTAATAGACCCGCCAGGGGTCTGTGTAGTTCCGGTTGTCCCCTTTGGTGATATAGTACATCCGCATTTCCGGATCGGCCTTCATGCCAACGATGCGGTGGGTTATCATGTAGGTCGAGTTGCCGAGGGTCACGCGGTAGAGGATAACGTCCCCAACGTGGAGCCCATCTGGCGAAGATGGCATTGTTATGACGAGGTCGTTGGGATTGATGTGAGGCTCCATCGAGTCGGTCAGGATAACGACGTACTGGAAGCCAAAGACGAAGTGGAGAGCCATGACTAGGACCACGAAGAACAGGAGGAGGTACGAGATGATTGAAAGGACGTCGATACGACGCTTCACCATTAAACCACCGCCTAATTAAAGCCGCATTCGGCACCCATCCCGGCGACTTCGGCACTGTAATCGGCGTGCCTCACTATATAAACCCAGCCGACGTAGGCTAAAAGATTGACGGTGCCGAAAATGTCTGCGTTGGCCTGGCCGAAGCCGATGGAAATTTCCCTGTCCCTGAAGCGGTTGCTGGTTTCAACGACACGGCGGCCCATAACAGTTCCACTGGAGACCTTCCCCACCCTGCCGGTGCCGTTTGAGGGCGAGACCAGCAAAGAATAAGAAAAGGCAGGGATCAATTCAGATTTCACGGGGAGACTGTCTGGCCCTGGAACACGACGGTAACTGTATTTAGATTGTTATTGTCGAGGGGTATCCCATTATTCAGGCCGTTATTGGTGAAGTCCACAGTATACACCCCAGTACTCCCACTGTACGTGGCGAGGTACTTTTGGCCATCAATTATGAGGTAAACAGTGTCACTCCCAGTACCAACCTTGGTGCCCTGGTCGTCGGTGAGGGTTATGGTTGCAGATGTGACGTACTGGGCATCATTGCTGAGGGTCCAGTCGACGTAGGCATGGTGAACAGTCTGCGGCATGCCACCATTTCCGGCGTCAAGCTCCTGAAAGTGCACATTTATAGTCGGAACAGCCAGAGCCGCACCAACCATGGCCAGCACAAGGGCGAGTGTCAGTGGAATTAACCTCTTCTTATTACTCCTCCTCATTCTGATTCACCCCCAAGATGGAGAGCTATACTTTATGATTGAACGATAGTATAAATAGTTTTCTAAATCCAACCGGATTGGTTCACCCTTTGATGTTGTAAGTTCTACAACAAAACCAGTGTCCGGTTAGGTATCTCCCAACGACCGTTGAATACTCCACAAGAAAGACACCTCAGCGGAGGGGAGTGCCCTTCAGGTAAGTTGAGCCGGCCCACTCAACCCGAACCTGCAGGAATTCGCCGGGCTCACCAGAATCAAGGATTACCTCCTTGTAATTGAAAGTCCTGGCCTCAACGCCGCCCTTCTCCCCGGCCCCATGGACGAGAACCTCCACCGTCCTGCCAAGATACGCCCTGTTTATTTCGTGGGCTATCTGGAGCCTAAGCCTGTGAAGGGCCCTTGAGCGTTCCTTGACCCGCCATCCCGGAAGCTGCTTCCATTTCGCCGCGATCGTGCCAGGTCTCGGCGAGTAGCGGGAAACGTTTATCTTGTCCGGCCGGACGCGCTTGATTAGCTCAACGGTGTTCTCGAAAGCCTCATCAGTCTCCCCGGGAAAGCCCACTATAATGTCCGTATTGAGGTTCAAATCACGAACCTTCTTACGAAATGTCCGAACTATCTCCTCGAACTGTTCCGCAGTGTACGTTCTGCCCATCCGCCTCAGAACCTCATCGTCGCCGCTCTGGACGGGCAGGTGAAGGAAGCGGTAGACCTTCTCATCGGTGTAGGCATCAACGAGCTCGTCGAGGAACTTGAGGACGTGGTTGGGGTTCATCATGCCGACCCTGACCCTGAAATCGCCCTCGATGGCCGTTATCTCGTCGAGTAGCTTGGCCAAGTTCGTCCCGATGTCGAAGCCGTAGCAACCGGTGTCCTCGCTCGACAGCTGTATCTCCTTGTATCCCCTGGCGAGGGCCTCCTTGACCCACCTGACGACGAGCTCCGGTTTGTAGCTCTTCAGAACTCCCCTGGCGAAGCGCGTGGCACAGTAGGTGCAGGCGTTGAGACAGCCCTCACTTATCGGGACGACGAAGGCGACGCCACTCTTCCAGAGGCGCGGGAGCTCGAGCTTGTCTATGCTCCTCTCGCGCCAGCCCTCGACGCTCACCAGCTTTCCGCCGCTCTCGGCGACGCTTATCGCCTCGGCTATCCTATCTATGCTCTTAACGCCGAGTATTCCGGAGACGCGTGAATCTATGGCATCCGGGTTGACGTGAGGGAGGCAGCCGGTGACGATTACCCCCTTACCGGAGTCAAGGAGCTCCTCTATGCGCTCGCGCATGTGCTTCTCGGTGGGGTCTTTGACCGCGCAGGTGTTGACCACAACGTAGTCGGCAGTTTCAGGGGTCTCGACCAGCTCATAGCCCGCGCTAACCAGAAGGCCCTCCATCATCTCGGCATCTGCCCTGTTCCTCGTGCACCCGTAGGTCTCGACGTGAACCCTAACCATCGGTGGGCGCTCTGGGAAGGGGTTTAAAAAGGGTGCGGTTCAAAAATGGGGATTAAACCGCACACATAATACTGAGGAGCATGAAGAGAGCATCACGAAAAGAAAAACAGCCATGAACGTTAGTTTTTCCTTTATCCAGTCGCGGGCCCTGTTGTAGTGCCGCATAACCAGAAGGAAAAGAAGCAGACGATCAAAACAGGACGAGTGAGGAGAGGGCCATGAAGGCAACGTCCGGAAGATACCGGCCAACCCCGATGGTGTCAAAGAGGGCCACCGTCCAGTAGAGCATGACGGGTGAGAGAAGAACCAGGATCACAACTGCAACCCCAATCATTATGGAGTCCTCGTCCATGTTAGCACCCAAAAGTTTCTAGGGGAAAAATGATAAAAATTCATCACTCCGTTGTTTGAGAGAGCATCACAACGTATGGACACATGTTTTTAGCGATGATCTTCGCCATCTCATAGTTGTAGAGGGGCTGAGCCGTTGGGTCATCTGTGCGCAGTCTGACCATCATCTCCAAGGCCGCATCCCCGTGCTTGAAGTACCATCCCACGGCGTCCTGGATGTAGAGGGACGTTAACGGATCCTGGGAACAATCGTTAATGGACTCCAGAGCCTCATGCCTCAGACGAAGAACCATCCTGACTTTCTCCGTTGGGGTTCTCAGGGCAGCAAAAGTCGAATTGAGGGCCTCAAATTCGTCAAGATGCCCGTCTATTGCGATTGCGTACAGCAGGTGGTAAGTAGCCGCTGAATAGTAGCCGTTCTCGACTCCCGGGAGACCCCGCTTTTTATGGTACTCCTTCCAGTCACACGCCACCTTGAGCATCGTTTCCTCGAATTCACACGGAACATCAACCCTTGAGAGATTATCCACGAGCGCGTGCACGTTAGTTCTTTGCCCACTGGGATTGAAGGTACCGGGGGTTACATGATTGATAAGCACCGTTGAGTCCATCAAAAAGCCCCTGGCGAATTCCAGATAACTCGTCACCCAGCTTCCAAGTATGCTCACGTTTTCAATCTCCTGAGACGTTGTTGGGTTTGGTATCCTATCAAGCTTTTCCAGGAAGTCACGGGACTGGTTCAGAGAGATTTCCGCCTTGATTATGTTGTCCTCAACCACAAAGCCGGTTATAAAATAGTCCGTGAAGTTAATCCCGCTCCCCAACGTTTGTTTCCACTTTTCAGCCGTTTTGTTCTGTAAATCTTCCACACTCCGAAACTGCCCACGGACGTACTTAAGGAACTCCGTGCGGTTTACGAGTGCAAGGGTTGAGCCCAAGTGGTCAGCGGCAAGCACTGCACAGCTCCTGCCCTCTGTGAGGGCGGCGTAAAACTGAGCCCTGCGTTGATACGAATAGGTCCTGTTAAGGCAGGCATCGATGTCTCCTATTTCGTCATCCGAGACATTCAGCTTGAGAAGCATCTCCCTAAGCTCCAGGACTCGCTCAATGGCACGTTCAACGTCTTCGTCACCCACCTTTTGATTCAGATAAGCCCAATGGGTGGAATTGTAGCCCAGTTTAAAAGTCTCAAGGTCCGTTTGAACCAAGTTGAGGGTGTTGTTGAGCTCTACCTCCGCCCTTATTGCCCTCTCGTGTTGAATATACTTTGAGTAAGCCAAGAACCCGAAAACCACCAGAAAAAGAAGGAAAAGGACCTTCGTTTTCATGGTTATCCCCCTTCAATCCTCGCGCTGTTGGCATAGTGGACTCCTGAAACCCAGAAGTTTCCTCCACATTGTGGGGTTCCTCCTATGCGAGTTTTTCATTGTAATGTTACTCATTGACTTTTATAAAATTTTCTACGATTTGCATTTCAATCCAATATTTTCATTTATAATAGTAGGATGAAATGCGCTCAGTTTCAGAACAAGGGGCTCAAGCTTATGTTTTGAACCTTAGAAAACCGGTCAGATTAAGAATAAGAGGAAAAAAGGATCAGATGACTTCGCCAAAGGCGAACTTCCTCTTGACCGAGTTAATGACGATCTCAACCTCGTCGCCGACCTGGGTGTTCGGGACGAAGATAACGAAGCCCTTTATCTTGGCGATACCATCGCCACCCTTTCCAAGGCTCTCAATCCTAACTCTATACCTTTCTCCAACCTTAACAGGGGCTTCGTAGCCACCGCCAAATCCATCTCCATACATATCCAACACCAACTCTTTCAACTTTCAGGGCTCCCTCGAAAGACTCCGAGAAGAGTCCCATTGAGAACTCACCCTGAGGGTATATAAAGCTTTGGGTGATTTTTAGGCCCTTAAAGTCACCAAAATGCTGTTTCGAGCCACATGAGGACACTGATGCATTATTTTCCAGAAATCCCGCGCTTCCAATCCTTAACCGTGGAGGGTTTCGGCGCCGATGTCAGCAGGCAGGTAATTAACCTTTGGTTAACAACAAAGGGTTAGGTACCTTTGTTTTCAATTCTAAGCTTCAAAAAACCCTTTTAAGAGAATTTTTTCTATGTTAAGCGGAAATCCGGGAAAATGAAGCCGAGATAAGGTTGTAAACCAAAAGTGGGGGGACGCACAATGGGTTTCATTCCTGTATTCATTTGGTCATTCGTGCTCTGGCTTGTGCTGACAGCGGGCAGCAAGGGTATGCTGTGGAGCCCCGAAGAGCTCGTCGCGGGAGCGGTGTTCTCGGGGATAATCGCCTTCACGACGAAGGACATCATAGGTGAGAAGGCCGCGAGGTTCCTCAACCCGGCGAAGTGGGCTGGCTTTGTGGTTTACTCCATCGGCCCGCTCTTCTGGGGTATGGCCAAGGCCAACCTCGACGTTGCCTACCGCGTCATAACCGGCAGGATAAAGCCCGGAATCGTTCGCGTTCCTGTCGATCTGGAGAACGACGCCCAGTACACCATCCTCAGCAACTCAATAACCCTCACCCCCGGAACGCTCACCGTGGACGCCTGCCCAGAGGAGAAGGCCCTCTACGTCCACTGGATAAACGTGACCGAGAAGGAGCCGGAGAGCTCCGAGGTCATAGCGGGTTCATTTGAAAAATGGGCGAGGAGGCTGGGAAGATGATAGCACCGGAGTTCTTCTATGCCGCGGTCATAGTCATGATTGGAGCATTCCTGGCTCTGCTCAGGGTGTTCTTCGGACCGAGCGTGCCGGATAGAGTCGTGGGAGTTGATACCCTCAACACGTTAATCGTTGCCGGAATGGTCCTCCTCGGAGCGGCCTACGACAGGACGATATACATCGATATCGCCATCGTTTACGCCCTTCTGAGCTACGTGGGAACCCTGGCCATAGCCAAATACCTCCAGGGGGGATTGGAATGAGTGCGGTCACCTACGTCATCTACGCATTCCTCACGATAAACATAGTCTTCAACCTGCTGGGCAGCTTCTCGCTCCACAGGTTCCCGGACGTCTACACAAGGCTCCACGGAGCGACCAAGTGCACCACCTTCGGGACGATATTCGCGGTTCTGGCGGTGGTGGTACACGCTGCCTACCAGCTCCACCTCACCGGCGACCCCAAGTACCTCCAGATGGCGCTGCACAGCATCGTTGCGCTCGTGGCGCTCCTCCTCACGAACCCGACCGGAGCGCACGCGATAGCCAAGGCAGCCCATCTGAGCGGCTATAAGCCAGCCAAAGCCGTCATTGACGCGTACGAGGACAAGCTCAGGGGTGGTGCCGAATGAACGCTCTTTCGATGGACATGGTCATACAGTTCGGAATACTCCTCGGCGTGCTGGTAGCGGCCTACATCACGATAACCATGCGGGACCTGCTCAGTGCGGCCATCGCTTCGGCGGCCATGAGCCTGCTCCTCAGCCTTGAGTTCTACATGCTCCACGCGCCGGACGTGGCGATAGCCGAGGCCGCGGTCGGAGCCGGCGTCGTTACGGCCATAGTCGTGTATGGAATCGCCAAAACGGAGAGATGGGAGCGTGAGGGACCATGAAGAGGACTTTCGGAGCTCTCGCACTGCTGTTCCTCCTCGGAGTGCTGCTCGTCGTTGCGAGCCCTTCAACCGGAATAAAGTTCGGCCTCGGCGGTGAGGACTGGAAGGCCTACCGCTACACCGACCAGTACTACATAGACCACGGCGTGCAGGAGGTGGGTGGAACCAACATAGTCACCGACATAGTCTTCGACTACCGTGGCTACGATACCCTCGGAGAGGCGACGGTTCTCTTCACTGCTATAGCCGGAGCGGTTGCACTTCTCAGGCCCTGGAGGAGGGATGAGGATGAAGAGTGACATGGGACTAATCGTTAAGACCACCGCGAGGGCCACCATTCCGCTCATAGGAATCTTCGGTGCCTACGTGGTCTCACACGGTCACCTTACGCCGGGAGGCGGCTTCCAGGGTGGAGCGACCATAGCGGGAGCCGGGATACTGTTCCTCATAGCCTTCGGGCTGGGCGAGATGAAGAGGCGCTACAACCACCACCTCTACTCGGCCCTCGAGGGCCTCGGCGGCCTGGTATTCCTCGGAGCGGCGATGCTCGGCCTGGGAGTTGCGTTCTTCTACAACACGCTGTGGCACAACGGGCCGGTCTTCAACGGCCAGCCGGGAACGCTGCTCTCAGCGGGTTACCTGCCGATAATGAACCTCGCCGTGGGACTGAAGGTCTTCGCGGGACTGGTCAGCGCGATGGTTGCCATAGCGGCATTCAGGAGGTGGAACGAATGATACCGTTCCAGTTCATCACGGCGTTCCTGCTAATAGCCATGGGAATCTACGCCCTCCTCTACAAGAGGAACCTCATCAAGCTCATACTGGCCCTCAACATCATAGATGCCGGCATACACCTGCTCCTCATAAGCTTCGGATACCGCATAGAGGCAGGCCAGATACCAACCGCGCCAATCTACACGGGCTACGAGACCGTAAAGAGCGCCATGGTCGCCCCGATTCCGCAGGCGCTCACGCTCACCAGCATAGTCATCGGGGTCTGCGTTCTCTCGCTGGCGATGGCCCTCACGATAAACGCCTACAGGCACTACGGAAGCCTCGACGTTAACAAGCTCAGGAGGTTGAGAGGATGAACGGGCTGATCCCATACCTCATCATAGTCCCGCTCCTTGGAGCATTCGCACTGCCCATAGTGGGCCTCGCGGGAAGGAAGGCCAGGGAGCTGTGGGCGATACTCATAACCGGCATCACCCTCGGCGTCGCGGCCGGACTGTTCAAAGAAGTCTGGAAGAGCGGCGAGATACTCGTCTACACCCTCGGAGCGAAGAGCCCCATTGGAAACGGCGTTCCATTCCCGATAAGGATAGTCTGGGAGGTGGACCTCCTCAGCGCGCTCTTCGCCCTGATGGTGACCTTCATAGCCTTCGTGGCCGTGCTCTACTCCAGCGAGTACATGAGGCACGATACGGGGCTTGAGAAGTACTATGCCCTAGTCCTCGTCCTCGAGGTCGGCATGCTCGGCATAGCCATAACCGGCGACCTGTTCAACTTCTACGTCTTCCTGGAGATAATGAGCATAGCGAGCTACGCCCTCGTCGCCTTCAGGAACGACACCTGGGAGGGCATCGAGGCGGGCATAAAGTACATGTTCGTCGGCTCCCTCGCCAGCTCATTCATCCTCCTCGGCATAGTGCTCCTCTACGGCCAGTACGGAACGCTGACGATGGCCTACCTGGCCAAGATGATAGCTGAGAACCCAACCTTCACCGCCAAGGTGGCCCTCGGCCTCCTCGCGGGCGGACTGCTCTTCAAGAGCGGTGCCGTTCCGGTGCACATGTGGCTCGCAGACGCACACCCGGCCGCTCCGAGCTCGATCAGCGCCATGCTCTCGGGTCTCGTCATCAAGATAGGCGGTACCTACGCCCTGGCGAGGCTCGCCTTCAGCGTCTTCAGCGCCGGAATCAGCACTAGAACGGTCGGCTGGATAATCATATTCTTCGCCTGCGTGACCCTCATAGTCGGAAACGCGATGGCGGTGATACAGACCGACATGAAGAGGCTCTTCGCCTTCTCCAGCGTCGGCCAGATCGGCTACATCCTCCTGGGAATCGGAATTGGCCTTGCCGCGTATGGAAGCGACGTCGGCCAGGTCGCTCTGGCGGGTGCGATATACCACACCGTGAACCACGCGATAATGAAGGCCCTCCTGTTCCTCGTCGCGGGAGCGGTCATACACGGGCTCGGAACCAAGAACCTCAACGAGCTGAGCGGAATAGCCAGGAAGATGCCGGTCACGAGCTTCGCATTCCTGGTCGGTGCGGCCGCGATAATCGGCCTTCCGCCGCTCAACGGCTTCGCGAGCAAGTGGCTCATCTACGAGAGCTCGGCGCTCTTCAACCCGTTCCTCGCGGCAATAGCCGTCATAGGCACAGCCTTCTGTACCGCCGCATACATCAGGGTGCTCTTCACGTTCTTCGGAAGGCCGAGCGAGAGGGTCATGAACGCGGAGGAGCCAGGAAAGGCCATGCTCGTGCCGATGCTC
This sequence comes from Thermococcus sp. JdF3, assembly GCF_012027495.1. Lineage (NCBI taxonomy): Archaea > Methanobacteriati > Methanobacteriota > Thermococci > Thermococcales > Thermococcaceae > Thermococcus > Thermococcus sp. JdF3. The sequence continues at coordinate 22,142 of NZ_SNUK01000005.1, forward strand.
ATACTGGTGGTGGCAATAATCGTCATGGGACTCTTCCCATGGGCCATCAGCGACAAGGTCATGCTTCCGGCGGCAAAGACTCTGGAGAACATAGGGGCTTACGTATCGGCGGTGCTGGGGGGTGCGTGAAATGTTTGGCTACTGGGATGCACTCTACTTCGTTTACGTCTTTGCCATAGGCCTGCTCATCTCGTACGTGCTCTACAAGTGGGCCGAGCGCTCCAGCACGGGGACGAGGAGAACCGGCGATGGAACGAAGATATTCCTCAGCGGTGAGGACCAGGACGAGATCGTTCCGCAGTTCGAGCACTTCCAGGGCTACGTCACCGGAAGACACGTCATGTGGGGCCTCATAAGAGGAATTCACAGGATGTTCCTCATCTTCCGCAGGGAGCACACCGGACTGCTGAGCGACTACATCAGCTACCTGCTCGTCACGACCGCGATAATTGTGGGAGCGCTGATAGTGTGGGGATGAGGAGGTGAGATGAATGGCGATTAAGGTTACAGGGGCAGAGACCAATGTCAGCTCAAACTCCTCGGAGCGCGAGAGGCTTGAGAGGGAGATATCAAAGCTCTGCAGGTACATAGGGCGCTCACCCTGGGTGTTCCACGTGAACAGCGGCAGCTGCAACGGCTGCGACATCGAGATAATAGCCGCACTGACGCCGAGGTACGACGCCGAGCGCTTCGGTGTGAAGCTCGTCGGAACGCCGAGACACGCCGACATACTGCTCGTAACCGGGCCGGTGACCGACCAGAGCCTTGAGAGGGTCAAGCTGGTCTACGAGCAGACTCCGGACCCGAAAGTTGTCATAGCCGTCGGAGCCTGCCCCACCGGCGGAAGCGTGTTCTTCGAGAGCCCCTTCACCAACGCGCCGCTGGACAAGCACATACCGGTGGACGTCTTCGTACCCGGCTGCCCGCCGAGGCCCGAGGCGATACTCTACGGAGTCGTGCTCGGTCTGCAGAAGCTGATAGAGAGAATTGAGGGGGGTAAGAGATGAACGTTGACGAGTTCGTTAAAGCCTTTGGCGAGAGGTTCCCCGAGGCCGAGATAAGGGTGAGCGAGAACAAGATGCCCCACCCGAAGAGGCGCGTCTGGGTCGAGATAGACAGGGAGAAGTTCCACGACGCCATGAAGTTCATCAAGGAGCTCGACCCGAAGGCCCAGTTCTCCATCATAATCGGAATGGACGCCGGCGACAGACTGCTCGCCAAGTACCACATGGAGATGTTCTGGGAGGAGGGGGAGAGCCTGTCGCTCGTCATAGGCACGAGCGTCCCCAAGGATGACCCCAAGCTGCCCACAGTCACGGACGTCTTCCCGAGCGCGCTGCCCTACGAGAGGGAGAACCAGGAGTTCCTCGGGCTGTTCTTCGAGGGAATCCCCGACCCGAGAAGACTCTTCCTGCCCGACGACTTCCCGGAGGGAATCTACCCGCTGAGGCTCGACGAGACCGGAATCAAGCCCGAGATGGTCAAGAACGCAGGACACCCCTATAAAATTAAGAAGGAGGGCTCGAAATGAACGGAAAGCTTGAGTACTGGGTTAAGATACCCATCGGACCCATTCACCCCGCACTGGAGGAGCCCGAGAAGTTCATCATCACGCTCGACGGAGAGAGGATAATCAACGTCGACGTCAAGCTCGGCTACAACCTCAGGGGCCTCGAATGGATAGCCATGAGGAGAAACTACATCCAGATACTCTACCTCGCCGAGAGGATATGCGGAATCTGTTCCTTCTCCCACAACCACACCTATTCCAGAGCCGTTGAGGAGATGGCCGGCATAGAGGTGCCCGAGAGGGCCGAGTACATCCGTGTGATAATCGGCGAGCTCGAGAGAATCCACTCCCACCTGCTCAACCTCGGAGTCGTTGGGCACACCATAGGCTACGACACCACCCTCCACCTCAGCTGGCTCGCCCGCGAGCGCGTCATGGACATCCTGGAGGCCATCGGCGGCAACAGGGTCAACTACTCCATCAACACCATCGGCGGCGTGAGGAGGGACCTGGAGGAGAAGCACATCAGGGCCATACTCGACATGATAGAGAACTACAGGAACGAGGTCATGCCCAAGATAGAGGAGATATTCCTCTACGATCCGACGGTCGAGGCCAGGCTGAGGGACGCTGGCGTTATTCCCAAGAGGATAGCCATCGAGTACAGCGCCCAGGGACCGACTGCCAGGGGAAGCGGCGTGAAGAAAGACGTCCGCTACAACGAGAAGCTCAGCGTTTACCCGGACCTCGGCGTGAAGCCGATAACGCCCAAGGAGTTCACCGGAGTTGTCAAGGGGGACGTTTTCGACAGGATGGTGGTCAGGGTCGGCGAGCTCTGGCAGAGCATGGAGCTCATAGAGAGGGCCATAGACCAGATGCCGGAGGGCAAGATAAAGGCGGTTCCAAAGGACAACACCCTCCTGTTCCAGCTCAAGAAAGCCGAGGGGGAGGGAATAGGCAGGTACGAGGCCCCGCGCGGTGAACTCATCCACTACGTCATGGCCCAGAAGGGCAAGGACGTCCCGGCGAAGTGGAAGATGCGCGAGCCCACATTCCCGAACCTGTTCGCGATAGCCAGAGCGTTGGTGGGCGAGCAGGTGGCGGACGTTCCGGTTGCAATAGCCTCAATAGACCCCTGCCTGAGCTGTACGGACAGGGTCGCGGTGGTGGATGCTAACACAGGAAGGAAGAAGGTCCTCACCGAGAGGGACCTCCTCAGGCTCTCGATAGAGAAAACCAGGGAGCTGAACCCGAACGTTAGGGCGAAGCCCGAAGTTGTTGGAGTAGGCTGCCCGAGGGGTGGTGTCCTATGAACGTCCTCTACGCAACGCTCGGATTCCTGGGAATTTACGCTTACGTATCCTTCGCCTCACTGCTCTGGGGAGGCATAGACAGGAAACTGGTTGCAAGGATGCAGCGCAGGATGGGCCCCCCACTGCTCCAGCCGTTCTACGACTTCCTGAAGCTGGTCAGCAAGGAGTCCATAATCCCGAGGGACGCCAACAGGTTCTTCGAACTGGCCCCCGTGCTGGCTCTCGCCACCTCCATCGCCCTGCTCGCCTACACCCCGCTCGGCTTCGAGCCGCTCTTTGGAACCAAGGGTGACGTGATACTCTTCATCTACCTGCTGACCCTAATCGGCTTCCTCAGGGTCGTTGGTGCCGTTAGCTCGGGCTCCCCCTACGCCCAGATAGGCGCCCAGAGGGAGATGATAATCCTCGTCTCCAGGGAGGGGCCGATGATGCTGGCCCTCTTCACCATACTCTGGCGCCTCAGCGACCTCGGCGTTACAAAGCCCTTCAGCATGGGCACCTTCTACGAGCACAACGTCTGGGAGCTCGGGACGCCGATGAGCATAATAGGGGCAGTGGTGCTCCTGCTCGTCTTCATGGCCTGGCTCGCCAGCGAGATTGAGGTCGGCTACTTCGACATCCCCGAGGCCGAGACCGAGCTCGCCGAGGGAACGATGGCCGAGTACAGCGGAAGGCACCTGGCCCTCTTTGAGCTGGCCAACGCGATAAAGGCCTTCGTGAGCGCGAGCCTCGTCGTGGCGATATTCTTCCCGTGGGGCATATCCGGCTACCTCGGGCTCACGGGGCTTCCGGCGGTAGTCATAGACCTGCTCTTCCACACCCTCAAGGTCTTCGCCGTGCTCTTCGTGAGCATGAGCCTTTTCAGGGCGGTAACTGGAAGGCTCAGGATAAACCAGGCGGTGACCCTGTTCTGGACCAGGATGCTTCCGGCCGCAATAGTCGGGGCGCTGCTGCTGGCAATAGACACCCTGGGGGTGGTGGCATGAGGGTCCCACCGACGCTCTCAGCCGTGCTGAGCAACCTGTTCAAGAAGCCGGCAACCAACCCCTTCCCTGCGAGCGATCCGGTTCCGACTCCAGAGGGCTTCAGGGGCAAGCTCGTCTACTATCCCGACAAGTGCGTCGGCTGCAGGCTCTGCGTCATGGTCTGCCCTGCAGGGGTCATAGAGTACGTTCCCGAGGTCAGGAAGGTCACCTTCTGGCTCGGAAGGTGCGTCTTCTGCCAGCAGTGCGTGGACGTCTGCCCCGTAAAGGCCCTGGAGATGAGCGATGAGTTCCTCCTGGCGACGGACGACAAGTACAACGACAACCTCCGCTGGTTCAAGGAGGATGAGATAGAGGAGCTCAAAAAGAAGCTGGAGGAGCAGAAGAAGGCCAAGGAGGCGGCAAAGAAAGGGGCCGAGTCCCAGAAGAAGTAGCCCCCTTCTTTCCTTGTTTTTCCCACCGACGATTTCAGTTCTGTAATGAACTTTTCCGAACGTTTGTCCCCCCTAATATACTACAACGTACAGTTTTATGGACGTACGTCAAGAGCCGTCCAATTTATATTTGTCAAATTTCTGGTTGTTAACCATTTGTTTTAGAAACCCATTTATAAAAATTTAGCCAATTTATAATCGAGATTTCGGGAAAATAGGCCCGAACAGGGTTTAAAACCTAAAGTTGAGGTGGGAAAATGGGGTTTGCCGCACCGTTCCTGTGGTCCCTTATCGTCTATCTGCTCCTCACGGCGGGCTCAGGCAACGTCATCGCCTGGAGCCCCGGGGAGCTGATTGCAGGGATTGTAATAGCGGCCATCATAGGCTACGCCACAAAGGAAGTCATGGACGAAAAGGTGGGCTACTTCTTCAGCCCGAGGAGATGGCTGCTCCTCATAGTTTACGCCATAGGACCGTTCTTCCTGGCAATGGCCAAAGCCAATATCGACGTGGCCTACCGCGTCATAACGGGCAGGATAAGGCCCGGAATCGTAAGGATATCTCCTGACCTGACCAGGGACGAGAGCAGGACTCTTCTGGCCAACTCGATAACGCTGACCCCTGGAACCTTCACGCTGGAGATAGACGAGGAAGGCAACTTCTACGTTCACTGGATAAACGTGCCGCCCGGAAAGGAGAAACCCACCCCAGAGGAGCTGTGCGGGTATCTTCCAAAATGGGCAAGGAGGATTGGAGAATGACGGTCGATGGAGCATTTATGTGGGCGCTGATACTGCTACTGTTCTCAGCCATGCTGACGCTCATAAGGCTCCTCGCGGGGCCGACGATACCGGACAGGGCCGTCGCCCTGGATTCCATGACGACCACCACGGCGGGGGCCATGGTCATCTACGGCGTGGTAACCAGACAGGCGGTTTTCATAGACGTCGCGCTGGTTTACGCGGTTCTGAGCTACATCGCGACCCTCTACATAGCCCGCTACCTTGTCAGGAAGAGGGTGGGAGTTGCATGCGAGTGCGAGGAGGGGGAGGCGGCATGATAGAGTGGCTAATAGCGGCATTCCTGGCTATCGGCGTGTTCTTCAACCTTCTGGCCAGCGTTGGCATCCTCCGCTTCCCCGACGTCTACACGAGGATACACGCGGCAACCAAGTGCACGACCTTCGGCACGATATTCATAGTCCTGGCCGCCGTCACGTACTCGATGTACAGCTACTTCTGGGTGGAGAGGGATCCATCCTGGATAACCATAGGGATACACTCGGCCCTGGTGGTCATATTCCTGGTGCTCACCAACCCCGTTGGGGCCCACGCCATCGGCAGGGCCGCGAGGAAGTCGGGCATACGGCCTCACGGGGCGGTTATAGACGAGCTGGAGGGTCGCCTATGAACTTCGAAGAGCTCTTCTGGGTGCTTCAGGCCATGGTGGGGCTGGGGCTTCTGATAGCAGCCATAGCGGCGGTGAGGTTCAAGAACCTGGTCTCAGCCGTCATCGCGATGGCGGTGTTCAGTCTGATACTCTCGCTGGAGTTCTACATACTGCAGGCACCCGACGTCGCGATAGCGGAGGCGGGAGTTGGAGCGTGCCTCACGACGGCGATGTACCTGCTGGCGATCAAGAAGACCACCGACGAGGAGGTGATAGAATGAGGAGAGCCCTTGGCCTCTTCGCGTTCATAGGCTTCACCCTGTTCCTCCTCGTGGCCGCGGCGAGCCTCAGGCCCTTCGGTGAGCCGGTTCACACCGAGATGGACTCCTACTTCATCGGGCACGCACAGGAGGAGGCATCGTCAAACAACGTCGTCACCAGCATAGTCTTCGACTACAGGGGTTTCGATACCCTTGGAGAGGCCACTGTACTGTTCACCGCGGTTGCGGGCGTGCTGATGGCCCTCAGAAGGAGGGAGGTGAAAGCATGACGACCCTCATCATCAAGACAACCACCAGGTACCTGACGGCGCTCATACTGACCTTCGGGGCATACATCATCCTCCACGGGCATCTCACGCCGGGAGGCGGCTTCCAGGGAGGAGCTGTCTTCGCCAGCGGCCTGGCACTCTTAATTGTGGCCAACAAGTACGACGACATCAAGAAAACCTTCTCCAAGGTACCGCTGAGCACCTTCGAGAGCATCGGCGCCCTCGGCTTTCTGGGAATGGCCACCCTCGGCCTCATGGGGTACACGTTCTTCAGGAACGTCATAGCCAACAGCGGGTTCCCGCTCTTCGGAGAGCCGACGCCGCTCGGAATAAACCCAGGCTACCTTAACACCGGCGGAACGCTGCCCTACATGAACATCTTCGTCGGAACGAAGGTTCTGGCCGGATTAACCAGCATAATCCTGGTGTTCTACCTCCTCCTGGGGGTGAGGAAGGATGAATAACGTGATTCTGGTCAACCTCCCCTTCATAGTCGTGGCGCTCCTGCTGGCGGTGGGGTTCTACACGATAGGATTCAAGAGGAACCTCATCAAGGTCGTCATAGGCATTGAAATCCTTGAGGGAGCCGTCAACCTGTTCCTAATCGCTCTAGGCTACGTCAAAGGCGCCTACGCCCCGATATACACGATGGCACCGAAGGAGGCCGTCAACAACATGGTTCTGCCGACGCCCCAGGCGCTTACCCTGACGAGCATCGTCATAGGCGTCGCAGTTTCGGCGCTCATGCTCGCCTTCGCCGTCAACATCTACGAGCACTACGGAACCCTTGACGTTACAAAGGTCAGGAGGCTGAAAGGATGATCGAGCACCTACCCGCTCTCATGATAGCCGTGCCCCTCTTCGGGGCGTTCGTGGCTCCCCTGCTGAAGAAAAAGGGCAGTGCCCCGGCAGTCTGGGCGATGATGATCACCGGCGTGACGCTGGGCATGGCGCTCCTCCTGGTCAGGCAGGTGCTCATCCAGGGAATTATGGTGTACGTCTTCGGAGCCGACAACCCGCACCTCGTCCTGCCCTCCGGATACAGGGTTCCGATAAGGATAATATTCGAGGTCGACGCGATAGGGGCCTTCATGGCGCTCTCGGCAGCGCTCATGAGCTTCATCGGGGCGATGTATTCATACAGCCACGTGAGGAACGAGACGGGCCTTGAGAAGTACTACGCGCTGCTTCTCCTCCTCGAGGTCGGAATCCTCGGCATGGTCCTGACGGGAGACCTGTTCAACCTCTTCGTGTTCCTGGAGATAGCCGGAATAGCCGGCTCGGCACTGGTGGGCTTCAGGAACTACCGCGGCGAGGCAAGCGAGGCCGGAATCAAGTACCTCATAGTCAGCGCGGTGGCATCGCTGATGGTACTCTTCTCAATAGGCCTGCTCTACGGCGAGTACGGGAACCTCAACATAGCCTACCTGAGCACCCAGATAGGGTTCAACACAGTTGACATAATCGCCCTGGGAATACTCTTCACGTCCTTCGCGATGAAGTGCGGCTCGGTGCCGACCCACCACTGGGTTCCGGACGCGTACACCGAGGTCCCGTCGGGAATCAACCCCACCCTCCTCGTGGCGACCTACGCGAGCCTCTACGCCCTCTTCAGGGTGAGCTTCAGCCTCTTCGGCAAGGTTAGCTCGGGAATGAGCAGCGTCGGCTGGATAATGTGCGTCCTTGGAGTGCTCACCATGTTCATAGGCGTCACGATGGCCCTCGTCCAGAAGGACGTCAAGAGGCTCATGAGCTACCACGCGATTTCGCAGACCGGCTACATGCTCCTCGGCGTTGGCGTTGGCCTGGCGGTTCTCAACGACCCAGCAAAGCTCGCCGCCTTCGGAAGGGACGCGATGGCGGGAGGTATATTCCACATCATCAACCACATCATCTACAAGAGCCTCCTCCTCATGACTGCAGGAGCGCTGTTCTACGTGACCGGAACGAGAAACCTCAACGAGATGGGCGGTCTGGCTAGAAGGATGCCCTACACCACGATAGCCTTCATAGTAGGCGCAGCAGCCATATCCGGAATCCCGCCCTTCAACGGCTTCGCGAGCAAATTCCTCATCTACGAGACGTCCTACCAGCTGAGCCCGATATTCGCGATATTCGCAATGGTCACGAGTGTACTGACGCTGGCTTCGTTCGTCAAGGTCTTTGCCTCAGCCTTCCTCGGACCGCCGGTGAAGAAGTACGAGGAGGTAAAGGAGGTTCCAAGGAGCATGGTAGTGGCGATGCTCATCCTGGCGGCGCTGTGTCTGCTGTTCGGTCTGTTCCCGAACGTGGTGCTGGACAAACTCGTCTATCCGGCCGCTGACGCGCTGCTGAAGCTGAGCAACTACCAGACGTGGGGTGGTATACTATGAGCTGGCTTGAGAGCCTTACGCTGAACTCCCCGTCGGGATTCTGGAACCCGATAGTCTGGCTGGCGTTCCTCATCGTCTTCGCGGTCATAGGCTACATCATCTACTCGCGCGGAAACAGGAGCTACAAGCCGAACACAGACCAGGTAAAGCCCTACCTGAGCGGCAACGAGGTCGAGGACGTGGAGGAAATCCGCGTAAGGGCAGGAGACATTTACTGGGGCTTCATAGAGGCGCTGAAGGGCTACTACAACGTGCTCATGAGAATGCACACGGGGGACATCAGGGACTACATCCTCTGGTATCTGGGACTCGGCGCCATAATCCTGTTCATCCTCGTGGGGGGTGTGTGAATGGGGAAGCTGACCAACTTTAAACGCTCCCTCTGGGTTTTCCACGCCTCCGGAGGGAGCTGTAACGCCTGCGATATCGAGATTATAGCCTCGCTGACGCCTCGCTACGACGTGGAGCGCTTTGGAATCAAACTCGTCGGAAGCCCGAGGCACGCGGATGTTCTCCTCGTGACGGGGGCGATTCCAAGGGACTTCGCCGATAAGCTGAGGCGCATATACGAGCAGATGCCCGACCCGAAGGCGGTCGTTGTGGTAGGCAACTGCGGAACCACAGGGGGAGTGTTCTACGACTCCTACAACATAGCCGGCCCGATAGACGAGATAATCCCGGTGGACGTCTACGTTCCCGGCTGCCCCCCGAGGCCCGAGGCGATAATAGACGGCGTTGTGAAGGCCTGGCTCAAGATAGAGAAGCTGGAAAAGGAGCTGGAGGGGAAGAAAGAATGAGGGAACCAATGAGCGCGGAAGAGGTCCTCAAGAGACTCCAGGAGGCGCTCGGGGAGGCCCTGCTCTCCCACGAGGTCAGGGAGTACACGATGGGAGTCAGGAGGAAGAGGACGTACCGGGAACTCTGGATAGAGATAGACCCGAAGGCCTTCAGAAGAGCCGTCGAGGTCATGTTCAAACTCGACTACCCGCACCTGCACTTCATAACCGGAGAGGACGATGGAGGCGACTCCCTGAGGATGGTTTACTCCTTCGGCCTGTTCTGGGCCGTCCCCTGGGGAGAGCTCAGCGTCACCATGCGCTTCAACCTTCCGAAGGATAACCTCGTCCTGCCCACGATAACCGACCTGATGCCCGGGGCGGAGACCAACGAGAGGGAAATCAGGGAGATGCTTGGCGTTGAGTTCGAGGGGCTGAAGAACAAGAGGCATCTCTTCCTCCCCGACGACTGGCCTGAGGGCAAGTACCCCTGGAGGAAGGACGAGTACGGTGTGGAGGACATGGTGAAGCACACCCACAAGAGCGTGAACGAGATAAGGAGGGGTGAGTGATGGCGAAGACCCAGTACTACGTCCCGGTCGGCCCGATTCATCCCGCCCTGAAGGAGCCGATAAGGGTCGAGGCCAAGGTCGAGGGAGAGAGGATAGTCGAGGTGGACGTCAAGAGGGGCTTCGCCCACAGGGGAATCGAGTACATGGGCATGAAGAGGAACGCCATACAGACCCTCTACCTCTCGGAGAGGATATGCGGAATCTGCTCGATATCGCACCCCTACGCCTTCGTCATAGGAAGTGAAAAGGCCCTGGGAATAGAGGCCCCGCCGAGGGCCCAGTACATAAGGACGATAATAGCCGAGCTGGAGAGAATTCACAGCCACATACTCTGGCTCGGTGTCGTTGCGCACGAGATGGGCTTTGACTCCCTCCTGTTCTGGACGTGGAAGGGCAGGGAGAAGGTCCTTGACATCCTGGAACTCCTCACGGGGAACAGGATAAACTACTCCGTGTTCATGATAGGCGGCGTCAGGAGGGACATAACGGAAAGCCAGGCAAAAGCCGTGAGGGACATGATAAACTACTACAGGATATTCACGGAGGAGATGAAGGACGTCTTCCTTTCGGATCCCGTGTACAAGGCAAGGACAAGGGGAGTGGCCCAGCTCTCGAAGGATATGGCGAAGAAGCTCAACGCCGTCGGACCCGTCGCCAGGGCGGCAGGGCTGAGGATGGACGTCAGGCAGGACAACCCCTACGACGCCTACGCGGACATCGGGGTTAGAGCAGTGGTTCCCCAAGACATAGTCGGTGAGGCCAGGGGGGACGCGTACGACATCACCCTGGTCAGGATATACGAGATAGAGCAGAGCCTCGACATAATCGAGTTCTGCCTCGAGGAGATGCCAGAGGGCAAGATAATGGCCATCCCCAACTACGTGGCGCTCCTGGCCAAAATCAGGAGGAGCGAAGGTGAAGGAATCGGCATGCACGAGGCTCCGCGCGGTGAGGTCATCCACTACTTCAAGTACGGCAACAAGCGCGACGGTCCTCTCGTCTGGAAGGTCATAGCGCCGAGCTACAACAACATCAACACGTGGGGCCCACTCCTCCTGGGTGCGGAGGTGGCGGACATACCCATCGTCGTCGCGTACATAGACCCGTGCATGTGCTGCAACGACAGGGTCGCAGTTGTGAGGGACGAGAACGGCAGGTTAATCGACCCCGCTACCCTGCACCTGAAGGCGGTTGAAAAAACACGGAAGCTCAGGGAAGAGCTGGGGGTGAGAGAATGAACGGCAACATCGTTCATGAGGGGTGCATCGGGGCCACGGCCATTCGTGAGGCTCACACCCACCCTGCGTCCTCTGGACGCACTTTAAGAGCGAGCAAATGGACAATGGACACTATTGGGGCACCCGCCAGCGAAAAAGCCAGTTTCGGAGTCAACAACGTTCCGCCATCCGTCAAGGACGTTCGAACGACAGTGAGAACGGCGCTTTCGTCAGAAAGGGCTGAGGGGGTGAGAGAATGACCCCCGAGACCCTAATCTACGCGTTCACCTTCCCGGTGCTTGGGGTCTTCCTCGGGCTGGTCTACAAGGGTATAGACAGGCGCTTCTCGGCGAGGCTGACTTCCAGAATAGGCCCGCCGATAAGGCAGCCCTTCTGGGACGTAGGGAAGCTGCTCCTCAAGGAGACGGTTGTTCCTGAGAACGCGGTGGCGTGGATATTCAACGCCATGCCGATAGTTTCCTTCGCGGCCTCGATGACGCTCCTGCTGTACATACCCTTTGGAGTGCTCAAGGCGCCCCTCGAAGGCTACGGTGACCTGGTAGTCATCCTCTACCTGCTGACCCTCCAGTCGCTGGCAATGGCCATAGGCGGCTTCGCCTCCGGAAGCCCGTTCTCCTCGGTGGGTGCGCAGAGGGAAATGGTGCTCATGATGAGCTACGAGATGCCGCTGGCGACGGTTATAGTCGGCTTCGCCGTGCTCTACAGGAGCTTCTCGCTGACGACCATAGCAAGCACACCGGTGTGGGGCGCCGCGGGTCCGCTCGCGGCCATGGGCGTGCTGCTGCTCTTTGTGGCCCTACTCGTCGTCACGCCGGCCGAGCTGGCGAAACTGCCCTTCGACATCGCAGAGGCGGAGACGGAGATATGTGAGGGAATGCTCGCAGAGTACAGCGGAAGGAACCTCGCGTTGTTCTACCTCTCGGACGCGGTCAGGGGCTTCGCCATGGCGGCGCTGGAGGTGGTGCTGTTCTTCCCGTTCACGCTGACGGGCATACTGAACCTGAACCTGACGGGAACACCCTACTACGTCGTCGAGGCCCTGTGGTTCCTCTTCAAGGTGCTGGTGATATACCTGCTGGCGATAACCCTCGTCAGGACGTCCTTCGCAAGGTTCAGGATAGAGCAGGCGTCCAGGGTGTTCTGGGTCTACGTCAACATAATCGCCCTCGTCGGGCTCGCGCTGGTATGGCTGGGGGTGTGAAGCATGGTTAACAAGATGATGTTCGTCCTGCTCAAGCAGCTCGTCAAAAAGCCCGCCACAAATCCCTTCCCGGTCAAGCATGCTCCCGCTAACGTCACGGCGCTCATAGAGGAAGTGCAGAAGGGTGAGGCCCAGATAAACCCGCCGGTTCCCGTCCCGGAGGGGTTCAGGGGAAAGCTCGTCTACGACCCGGAGAGGTGCATAGGCTGCCGGCTCTGCATAATGGTCTGTCCCGCTGACGCCATGGAGTGGATTCCGGAGCTCAAGAAGATACGGCACTACGTCTCGCGCTGCATGTTCTGCGCACTGTGCGTTGACGTCTGCCCGGGCAAGAAGTTCCCGGGAGAGGAAAAGGCCGTCAAGGCACTTAGGATGAGCGAGGAGTTCCTGATAGCGGACTACGACAAGTACAGCGACAACCTGATAGAAGAGCCTCCAGAGGCAAGGGAGCCGCCCAAAGAAGAAGTGAAGGAGGCAGCGGAGTCAGCGGGCCAGTGAGCTAAGCCTCCATCCTCTCTTTTCCCATCCCATTTCTGTAATCGTAGTCTCTGAGGAGGGATTCAACGGCCCTTTCGTGGAGCCTCTCAGTCGAGCCGAGGTAGGAAAATATCGCCCTCACGGTTTCGTCCTCGGCCTTCTCGGCCAGAATCGAGTAAACCCTCTCGGCGACTTCCTCCAGCTCAAGGGCACATTTAAGAACGGCAAAAACGTCGTTCTCACTCTCGAGCTCCCTTATATCCGAGAGCTCCTCCAGCGATGGGCCGTGGACTTCTGGAATCTCCGCCCTGAACTTCTGTGTGTAGAGGGTTCTCAGCTTCTTCTCGTGTCTCCTCGCCTCCTGGCCGAGGAGTTTGAACATGTCTCCTACGGCCCCCTCGACTTCCATGCCCCTCGCCTTCTCAGCCAGCTTCTCGTAGAGCAGGGCCTTGTCACCCTCCAGGGATATCCAGTGGGCGAGAAGCTCCCTCAGCGGAAGTTCCTCAAGGAAAGACAAGCCTTCGAGATCGACCATCCAACTCACCCAGTAAACTATACTCGAAAGGCTTTATACGGTATTTGGCACAACCGTCTATAAAGGTCGTCTGGAAGAAAAGGACGACTGACAAAGGATTTATCAAAGGAATGGGCGTTTTCGAATCGGATTTCGAAGTTTTATCCCCGTCCCTTTACCAACTCCTCGTACCTTCTCCGGAGCAACTCGTAGTGTCCGCGCTCAACCTCGGCCAGTTTGGAGTAGAGCGCCTTCAGCCTCTCGTCGTCAACCTTCTCGGCGAGCAGCCTGTAGGATTCGTGGGCTATCAGCTCGCTCTCCATCGCCGCCTTCAAAACCTCCTCCAGCTGGTCGGCCCTCTCGAACTCATCGAGAACCGGAAGAACCTCAAGCGGGGGAAGGTCGCTCCTCGGAACGTCCCCGTAGGTCTCCCGGAATTGAGTCTCAAGCTCGGCGGTGTGGTTCAGCGAATCCTGCGCCAGCTTTTCAAAGGTTTTCACAAGCTCCTCACCGAGACCCAGGTCGCGGGCACGCCTTGCGAGCTTGCGGTAAAATTCCGCCTCCTCCTTCTCACCCTCTATCCAGTACGCCAGGGCGTCCCGGTAGCTCAGCTTCGAAAGGGCCTCAACGACCTCATGAACATCGTACATTCCAATCCCCCCGTAGGAATGGCCGCCGGGCCTAATAAGCTTTAGGTTCATCTAACGAGCCATATTGCGAGGAACATGACGAGGTAAGCCATCACACTGATGACTATGTGGACCTTTATCCACACGTCCCTGCGCTTTGAAAGGAATATCATTGCCCCGCTGAGCATGGCCAGGCTCATAAGGGCAAAGGAGGCGTAACCAAGCGTGTAGTGGTCCAGGCTAACCACCGGGAACACCCACCGGAAATATGTACAGCGGGACACCTTCGGTTCCTATTATCTCGGCAACCTGGTCGTCGTAGAAGGCCCCCACCGCGACGGTTCCCAGTTTCAGGGCGGTCGCCTGCAGGTAGATGTTCTGACCTATGTGCCCGGCCTCCATGTGGACGTATCTAACTCCCCGCTCGCCGTAGTATGAGGTTGTCCTCCGATAGAATGCCACCAGGACGATGTCCACCGCCGCCCTCCCGACCCACTGCTGGTCCAGCGCGGCCTTCTGGAGGGCCCTCCTCCAGTCCCCCTTCCTCACCAGAACCAGCGTGTGGTTGAAGGGATCGTAGCGATAGATTCCAGGCTCAAGGGCCTCGACGTTCCCGACCACGACGTAAACCTCAAAGGGATAGGTTGCTCCCGCACTCGGGGCCGAGCGGTACTTCCTCGGGTCCGTTATCCCCTGCGCCGCCCACAGGAGCTGGGAGAGCTGCTCAAGGGCCAAAGGCTCGTTCCTGTACGAGCGAATGCTCCTCCGCCTTGCTATCGCTTCCTCAACGCTCATCTCTCCGGTCAGTCTCGGTTCGGGAAGAACTACAACCTCACCGGAGATTCTCTCACCCCCCTCACGCCAGGTAACGTAGGGCTTAACGAAAAGGAGGGCGGAGGAAACCACGACCAGGGCGATAACCAGGTACGAAACTCGCTTGATGTTCATGTTTATGAATTCGGCTTCATCCTATTTTAGGCTTCACCCGACCACATCAAAGCGGAGCATCTCGCCCCGCCCGACCAGCCCGATTCCCGCCTTCTTTCCAAGAACCTCAACCACAAGCGTGTAGTCCGGATCGCCAAGGTTGACTTTTAGACCGAAGCGCTCGACCACGAGCGAACCGAGGCCAATCTCAAGCTCCCTCCCTGAGAGCCTCCTGTTTCCCCGGACCCTGGCGCGCACCGCGAAGGTACCCCCTATTCCCCCCGCCAGCTCAAGGACGGCCTTCTCTATCTCCTCCTTCCTCGCTGGCACGATTAAGTCCAGGGGAACTACCCTCTGTATCGCCTGAGTTTCGAAGTTCCTCAACCATTCCAGGGCTTCCCTCTTCGGCAGGGGCGTTTCGGCCAGGAGAACCCCCCGCCAGTCCGTTCCCCTAACCCGGACCTTTTCCAGCGCCCATTCCAGTTCCAGTATGACATCCCCCTCGCGTCCCTGCGGTGCCGTAACGAGAAGAATCGTCATCTCCGCTCACCGATGGACAGGTTTTTATATTTCACGTTCCTAAACTATGCGGTGAGTTAAAATGGAAGCCGGTGGCCTTAAGCTTTATCCCTACCAGTCATACGAGGTTTACGGTCTTTCTCGGAACCCATTTGAGCAGCTCGCGAGTGAGGGAATAGCGGACGTCGAGAGCATACACGTCTATCAGGAGGTAGACATGCGCCTCCAGATGATAATCTCCGAGGTCATAGGAAACAAGAGCTCGATAGCCATGAGCATCGTCGGCCCCCTCGGGATGGGCAAGACCCAGAGGCTCAAAACCATAGCCAAGGCCATAGAGGAGAACAAGGGAAAGGCCATATACGTCAAGGTGGACACCAACGACATCCTCAAGCTCACGCGCGACATCTTCTACGCCCTCAAGCCGCCGAAGAGCAGGACTAACATATTCCTCGAGAACCTCTCAAGGAAGCTCGGATTCATAGACAGGCTCGAGAAGATGCTGAGCGACAGGGACGAGTACAAGAGCAGGGACATAGCCGAGCTTCTGACCGAGCAGATGGGCAAATACCCCTACTGCGCCCTCCTCCTCGACGAGCTTGAGAACATGGGGAGCGCGAGCGAGAGGGAGAAGATACAGTTCTTCGAGATGCTCAGACACTTCATCAGCAACATGCCCAAGGGCTGTGTGGTCGCCTTCGCCTGCGTTCCCGAGGCCTACGAGGAGTACACCAAGATATTCCCGGCGTTCTTCATGCGCCTCCACTACGAGTTCAAGCTCCGCCCGATGAGCATAGACGAGGCCTACGAGCTGGTGAAGAAGAGGCTCAACAAGGTGAGGATAAGGGACACCGATGACCCGATTTACCCCTTCACGGAGGAGGCCATAAAGCTCATACACCAGCTCGGAAAGGGAAACCCGAGGCAGATCCTGAGGCTCCTTCACTACGTCCTCAGCGAGGCCTCCAAGCACAAGTTCGACCCCATAGACGACTACGTGGTGACCACCATACTCGAGGAGCCGAAGAGCCTCGAGGAGTACCTCACGAGGATTCCGAAGGAGTACAAGGATCTGGTGGAGGCGATAGTCTTCGAGTTCAATGGAGGACCGGTTAGCTACATTCAGGTGGCCAAGGCCGTCAAGAGGCCAGGAATACAGGTCTACGACCAGCTCAACGAGCTCATAAGGCTCGGCTTCCTGGTGGGTGACCCCAAGGGCAACTACAAGGTTCCGGAGTACGTGAGGAAGTTCCTTGAAGAGGGAGAGGCCGAACGAGAGAAGGAGTGATGCACGATGCCGAATTACGACACCCACGTGCTCAGCGGGATTATCAGCTACCCAATAGCAGTCCTGATGGGTGAGTTGCTCAGGGTTTACGCCAAGCTACCCATCGAACTCACGACGATAGCCCTCGTTCTCGGCTATGCATTCTACGTCCTTGGAAGTGATTTGCCGGACATGGACCATCCGGACGCGCTGATACACCGCGGAACCAAGCCCATAGTGAGCGTCGCTGTTGGAAGCGCAGTCTTCATCTGGATGGAGGGTTGGATGAACCTGAACCCGAGCTGGCTGAACCCGGTTGCCGCCTGGGTTGCAGGCGCCCTCGGCGGTCTGGTCTCGTGGTACCTTTTCACGTGGCTCATGCCAAAGCACAGGGGAATAGTCCACTCACTACTCTTCGCAGGAATTTACGGACTGCTCGCTTTCCTGCTCGTCGAGTACGGCCTCAAGATGTCAACAGGAGAGGGACTCTTCGTCGGTATGAGCGCGTTCCTCGGCTACACCCTTCACCTTCTCCTCGACGGGGAGCTATCACTGCTGTAGAGAAACTCTTTTATTTTCCAACTTCGTATTTGCCCCGGTGGTTACATGGAAGGCGGCGGGACCCTGTTTATCGTCTTCATATTCATCATGCTGGGCATCATACTGATGGACATGGAGAGGGAAGCGAAGGCGAGGAAAAAGTGCACGGAACTGGCCTCCTCGATGAGGATCGACGGGAGAACCCTCGTACTCCCCGAGAAAACCAGGCTCCTGAGGGGAACCCTGCGGATAAGGGGCGAATGGATCGGGGCAAAGCACAGACACTACTCCGTGCAGAGAGAACTTAGAACCTCAGGGGAGTTCACCTCGGACAGGATAGAACTGGAGCCGGAGGGGTTCTTCGTCTTCATAGGTGAAAACGACGATACCCGGGTTGAGCTCCCGGTTTACGTTATCGCGGAGGGGAGGTTCAGGGACGCCCTGATATCCCCAGTGCTGCCCACGTACAGAATCGAGGCAGTGGAGAACTCCCTGGGAACGTCCCACAACGACGAGTACGCCCACCTGCGGCTGGAGACAGGGAGGGGAATGATCTCGGGGAGGCTCTACACCAGCGTCGCGAAGTGCAGGGGAGCCAGGGTGGAGCTGATCCACCCCGAATCGAAGGGGAAGGAGAAGCTCGTGGAGGTCCAGGGGAGCGGGGAAAAAGATTTTGAGAGAAGGTTCTGGGAAAAGCCCCTGATACTAGTGATGGACAGGAACGTCAGCGATCCGCGGAAGCTCCGGGAGGCCTTCGGAGCGCGGAGGGTTCTGGAGGGACACGGAAAATACGAGGTTCTGCTCACGATGGACATCCCCCTAAAGCAGGACGAACACGCGGGGACGGAACTCCTGATCGAACCCGCGGAAGGGTTCCCCGAGGGCAGTCCGGAAATTAACGTCGTGGTATGAATACCCACCACTGGGCAATAATGCTTTTAAATAGTCCACGTTAGGAAAGTCCGGAGGTGGGAGAGATGTTCAGTCTGGGAGGATTCTCACGCGGGGGAGAGTACGAGAACAAGACCTGGGACGTGCTCATCATAGGCGCCGGACCGGCAGGATTCACGGCTGCCATATACGCGGCGCGCTTCGGCCTTGAGACGCTGATACTCAGCAAGGACCTCGGGGGAAACATGGCGCTGACCGATATGATAGAGAACTACCCGGGATTCCCCGAGGGGATCAGCGGTTCCGAACTGACAAACAGGATGCACGAGCAGGTCAAGAAGCTCGGGGTGGACATCGTCTTTGACGAGGTCGCGCGCATAGACCCGACGGAGTGTGCCTACTATGAGGGCCCGTGCAAGTTCGCGGTGAAGACAAAGAACGGCAAGGAGTACAAGGCGAAAACGATAATAATAACCGTCGGCGCCGCACCGAGGAAGCTCCACGTCCCTGGCGAGGAGGAATTCACAGGAAGGGGCGTTTCCTACTGCGCCACCTGCGACGGCCCGCTCTTCAAGGGCAAGAAGGTCATCGTTGTCGGCGGGGGCAACACGGCACTTCAGGAGGCGCTCTATCTGAAGAGCATCGGCGTCGATGTAACGCTCGTTCACAGGCGCGACAAGTTCAGGGCCGACAAGATACTGCAGGACAGGTTCAAGGAGAGCGGCATTCCGGCGATACTCAACACCGTCGTGACGGAGATCAAAGGAAACGGCAAGGTCGAGGCGGTCAAGCTGAAGAACCGCGTCACCGGCGAGGAGACCGAGATGGCAGTTGATGGAGTCTTCATCTTCATCGGCTACGAGCCCAAAACGGATTTCGTCAAGCACCTCGGCATAACCGACGAGTACGGCTACATCCCTGTGGACATGCACATGCGCACGAAGATGAAGGGAATCTTCGCGGCGGGGGACATAACCAACGTCTTCAAGCAGATCGCCGTTGCCGTCGGTCAGGGTGCGATAGCGGCCAACTCGGCTAAGGAGCTCATCGACGAGTGGAACTCAAAGGTCGTGGAGTGATTTTCCACAGCCCCTCGTTCTTTTCTCCCGGTATTTTTCGGATTTCCGTTTTGGGAATCGAGGTATTTCCCGATTCTCCCGAAGATTTTTCGGTCAAAAATGTTCATCGATGAACACAGACTTATATAGGAGAACCCCTATCTCACACCGGTGATGCACATGGTGGTCAGGCCGAACGTTAAGGAACTCCCCGGACCCAAGGGCAAGGAAGTTATCGAAAAGAACTTTGAAGCCCTCGCAGTTACCACCCAGGACCCGGAGACCCTCCCGATAGTCATCGACCACGGTGACGGCATACTCGTCTACGACGTCGATGGAAACACCTTCTACGACTTCGGAAGCGGCGTCGGCGTGCTGAACGTCGGCCACGCCCACCCGAGGGTCGTGGAGGCCGTTAAGAGGCAGGCCGAGAAGTTCACCCACTTCGCGCTGAACGACTTCTTCTACGAGAACGCGGTCGTTCTTGCCCAGAAGCTGGCGGAGCTCAGCCCCGGCGACTTCCCGAAGAAGGTCGTCTACCAGAACAGCGGTGCCGAGGCAAACGAGGCCATGATGAAGCTCGTCAAGTACGGCACCGGCAGGAAGAGGTTCATCGCCTTCTACCACGCCTTCCACGGAAGGAGCCAGGCCGTTCTCTCACTTACCGCCAGCAAGTGGGTTCAGCAGGACAGGTTCTTCCCAACCATGCCGGGCGTTGAGCACATACCCTACCCGAACCCCTACAGGAACCCCTGGCACATAGACGGTTACGCCGAGCCGGACGAGCTCGTTAACAGGGTCATAGAGTTCATCGAGGAGTACGTCTTCCGCCACGTCCCGCCCCACGAGGTTGGAGCCATAGTCTTCGAGCCGATACAGGGTGAGGGCGGCTACGTCGTTCCGCCGAAGAACTTCTTCAAGGAGCTGAAGAAGCTCGCCGACAACTACGGCATACTCCTCGCCGACGACGAGGTTCAGATGGGCGTCGGAAGGACCGGAAAGTTCTGGGCCATCGAGCACTTCGACGTTGCACCCGACACCATCCAGTTCGGTAAGGCCATAGGCGGCGGAATCCCGCTCGCCGGTGTCGTTCACAGGGCGGATATAGCGTTCGACAAGCCGGGCAGGCACGCCTCCACCTTCGGCGGCAACCCGGTGGCAATAGCGGCCGGTATAGAGGTCGTCGAGATAGTCAAGGAGCTCCTCCCGCACGTCCAGGAGGTCGGCGACTACCTCCACAAGCGCCTCGAAGAGCTTCTCGAGAAGTACGAGGTCATCGGCGACGCTCGCGGTCTCGGTCTCGCCCAGGCGGTCGAGATCGTCAAGAGCAAGGACACCAAGGAGAAGAACCCCAAGCTCAGGGATGCCATCGTCAAGGAAGCCGTCAAGCGCGGGCTCATCCTCCTCGGATGCGGTGACAACAGCATAAGGTTCATACCGCCGCTGACCATCAAGAAGGAGGAAATCGACGTCGCCATGGAGATATTCGAGGAGAGCCTCAAGGCCGCTCTCCAGTGATTTCTCCCTTTTCTTATCCGTTTACTTGAGTGGTAATCCCGAAAAGTCAAGTTTTTAAAGTTATAACTTGAGATACCCCCGGTGGTGAACATGACTGAGCTGACCGAGATTCTCAAACCGTACGGACCATACGTCCTCGCCACAGTCACCCTGCTCTACGTCGCGTACCTATTCATGAACAGGAAGAAGTTCAGGAGCGCGAGCGTTCTTGCCCTCTCCGCCGTGATGGCCGCGGTGGTGGGCGTCACCACGGCGTTCATAACGATAGCCACCCCCGCGACCGGCGGCTACCTCAACTTCGGCGACACCATGGTCATGTTCTCGGCAATGGCCTTTGGCCCCGTTATCGGCGTCTTCGCCGGCGGCGTCGGCTCGGCCCTCGGCGACATAATAGCGGGCTATCCCGGATGGGCACCGATAACCCTCGTCGTCAAGGGGCTTGAGGGCCTTGCCATCGGCTACATCGCCAGAAGAAGCGACAACGTCTCGACGCTGGTGATAGCGGGCCTGATAGGCGGAATAATAATGGTCTCAGGATACTTTGCCTTCGAGGCCTACATGTACGGTATCCCCGCGGCCGCCACCGAGGTGCCCGTCAACATAGTACAGGCCGTCACCGGCGTCCTAGTAGGCACGCTTCTGGCCCAGGCGATAAAGAAGAGATACCCGGAGATAGAGGACCTCCTCTAAACCTCCAGTTTCCTTATTTCTTCCCACATCTCGTTCTCGACGAGCAGGGGCTCGACCGATATCCTCCTTGAGGCGCGCTTCACCTGGCCGAGGTAGCTGGAGTCGGCGACCACCGCGTCGTAGCCCAGTTCATCTATCCTGTATATCTTGAACCTGCACTCGCGCAGCTGCTCAACGGCGTACTCGATGAAGTTGGGCCCAACCAGCAGGATATCGGGCTCTAGGCCCTCCTCACGGAGCTCCCGGATGGCCTTGTTCAGGAGGTCGTGTATCTCCTTCATTTCGGGGCTCCCTCCACAATCTTTATTCCGCTCGACGTTCCAATCCTCGTCGCGCCGGCCTCCACCATGGCAACCGCCTGCTCGTAGGTCCGGATTCCGCCGGCGGCTTTAACGCCCATCTCAGACCCGACGACCTTCCTCATCAGCCTGACGTCCTCAACGGTGGCTCCACCGGTTCCAAAGCCAGTTGACGTCTTCACGAAGTCCGCTCCAGCTTCCTTCGCCAGCTCGCATGCCTTAACCTTCTCCTCCTCCGTGAGGTAGCAGGTCTCGATGATGACCTTGACCTTCGCGCCCCTCTCATGCGCGACCCTAACGACCTCGGCTATGTCTTTCCTCACGTATTCGTAGTCCCCGTCCTTGAGGGCACCTATGTTGATGACCATGTCGAGCTCGTCGGCGCCGTCGTCGAGGGCCCTCTCCGCCTCGAAGACTTTGACCTCTGTGGGGGTGGCTCCGAGCGGGAAGCCTATTACGCTCGCGACTTTGACGTCGGCACCCTTCTCGCGGAGGTACTCCCTTGCCAGCTTAACCCTGTAGGGGTTGACGCAGACGGCGTAGAAACCGTACTCCACCGCTTCATCACAGAGCTTCCTAATGTCATCGGCGGTAGCATAGGGCTTCAGATTCGTATGGTCGATATACCCTGCAATATCGATGCGATCAGCCATTTCCATCACCCTGTAACTACTCCACCCCAATGTATTTAGAGCTTTTCTCCCCAAAAATGCGTAAGTCCCCGGAAAATATGCGGAATTTGTTTTGAAATTCCATCAATTTCCAGCCGCATATCCACAGAACAGAAAGAAATACAGGTTTTTGAAGAAATTTCAAAGGGATGTTATCGGGCCTCCAGCCTCTCAAGCGCACGGAGAAACCTCTCCGCAACCCCCTCCTCGCCGAACACCGGTGTTTCCTTCCCATCCAAGATTCTGCAGAGGACCTCCACCGCTCTGTCCCAGCTCTCCTCAAGGCTATTTCCCCTCGGAATCGGGTTCCTGAGAACGTGCCATCTCCCCGTTGGAGGGTCGTAGAACAGCACCCTGGGGATGTAGTCCATGTCCATGAACGTGTTGTCCAGGCTGAGCTCTATTCGAAAGCCATCAACCTCGACGAAACCATCCTCGCGCAGCCGTCTCTTCCAGTCAGCGGTCGCCATGGTCATCGGTGAAAAATGTGGAAGGGAGTTTAAAAGTTCATCTCCTCCGGAGGAGGGCAACCAACGACAGCCCAACGACTAAGGCAGGACCGCATATCCCACCGTTTGGTGAACTCTCCGTCGGCATGGTTGCATCTGTAGATGGAGGCTGGGTTACTGTTGGGTCAACATAGGCCGTTCCGTTCGGGAGCTCGTACACGGGAAGCCCGCGGGTGAAGCACCTGACGAGGAGGGGGTTGAGGCTCTCATCGTAGGGTATCCATGCAAAGGTGCCGTTCTCCGTTTCGTACCAGCCTATGTGGGAGTTGTGCCCCGCGTTTCCCCACTCTGCAGCCCGGAGCACGCCCTCAACGTCCGATTCGTCCATCCGAAGGGCACCTGTCTCAATCAGCCACTCGAACTCGGCTTTTAAGGCTTTGGAGGCGTTGACCTCTGAGGGATCCAGCGACGGGGAAAGCCGGGTTACGGAGGTCTTGACCAGCGTCAGGGGGACGTCGCAGGGGATACCGAAGGCGCTGAGGAAGTCCTTGACTGCCGCGTTCACCTCGTCATCGGACCTGTTCACCCCCTCAACCTCAAGCTCAAAGTACCCTGCCCGGATCACCCTGGACGGATTGATCCCGTGCTCCCTCAGGCAGGACTCGAAAGCATCGTTCGGTTTCCAGGTGCAGAGGCCGTTGACGCAGCCGCAGCTCGTTAGGCCGAGGCAGGTGTACCACTCGCGATAGACGCAGGGAGTTACTATCTCCCGGGCTTCCTTCTTGGGGGCGCAGACCTCGCCGGAACAACCGCCCGTGGCGCAGTCCCCATCCGAAGTGCACTCTCCCCCAGTCACCGGCTTCAGAGTTATCGTGACGTTGTCCCTAGTGAAAGTTAGATTGTCCCTTGTTTTCCATCCATCAGCCTCCAGCTTTTCAAGTGCCTCGGTCGTTATAAGGAGTGAGGCGTTGAAGGCTGTTTTAGCCATTTCCCCCTCTCTCCACTCTGCTGGAATCTCTATCCTCAGATGGAGACCGTCGCTGGCGTTCCATAGTATAACCGCAAGCCTTTTGTCGTAGTGGGAGCGATAGAAGAAGGTACCGTTCTCGACTATCGCATTGTGAAGAGCATTGAAAGCGGGATACGGCTCGTAAATTATCCCGGGCTTGTTCAGAACGACCTCGACCGCATAGACATCGGTGGGGCTCATGCAGGCCTCGGCCAGGGGTGTTAGGGCGAACATCAAAAACACAATCAGCACCATGACCCTCTTCATGATCTCCACCGTAGGAAATAAGGAGAGGAAATATATATACCCCTTCCCATCGCTTCAATCCGGCTTGAACTGACCTCCTCCCGGCTAAGGGCGAGGCTTGAGAAAAGAAAAGTCAAAGGCCATCCAATTCCCAAATTTGCCATTGTATTGTTTAGGATACGGCCTACCGCTCATTTGGGATAGCCTCCGTGTGCCTGAGCCGTAGGGTCTCCCCGAGGGGCCCCACGATTTCACCGGCCTTCAGGAAGATTCCAGCAACCAGTAACGCTATGGCAAACACCAGTCTCGCCTCCCCAAGCCCAAGCCAATCAACGGCAAACCCGTAGATGAAGTAGAAAACGCTCATGACCAGTGCCGAGACCATGGAGTAAACGGACAGTATGGTGGCCCTCTTCTCGCTCGGAATCCTGTACTGGATCTCTATCCCAAGGTTAAAGGAGAAGGCCGTGTGAATCACCGTAACGAAAATCCCAATGGCAATAATCCAGAGCGGATTCTGGTAAACGACCGACAATGCCGTCAATACTGGAATGACAACCGGGGCAAGGGAGTAGGCCTTAACGCTCCACGAGTCCCTTAAGCGAACGCCTATGAGCCTTGGGATAATCTTCACGATGGATTCAACAATTCCAAGGAGTCCAAGGGTTCCCATTAAGGTCGTTCCAAGGCTTTTTGCGAGTATCTCACCGAGGTAGGGCTCGAAGAACTTCCGGAACTGGTTCGTGGCCATGACGACGGTTATCGAGAGAACCACCAGCCAGAAGAGCTGGGGCTGGAGGATGTCCTTGAATGAATGGAGAGTGTGTGAGAGGTATGAGCGCTCTGGTTTTTTGAATTCATATTCCGGAATCGTGTAGGCCACGATAAGGGTAGCTATTTCAAGGATTAACGTAAGAAGAAGGGGAAGCCAGAAGCCGTAGAGCTGGGCGAGGATTCCTCCGATCGCTATGGCTAGTGCCGAGAGTGGAATCGTAAGGGTTTTAATGTCCCGCATTAGGCTCCGGTATTCTCTTTCCATTCCAAGGTGTTTGAGGTTGTCAAAGAGCCACGCTTGGAGGCTTCCGCTCACGAACGTTGCGCCGAACGAAGCAACGATGGCATAAATGAGTAACATAGGGAATCCCCTAAGGAATATCAGGAATATCATGGCCGTTATATTTATCGCAAAGCCCACCAGAACGCTGAGCTTCCTGCTCATCTTGTCCGCGACCACACCTGTCGGGACCTCAAACAGGAAGAATCCCGCAGTCAGTATCGATGTCGCGATGCCTATCTGGGCATATGTAAGGCCCTTTGAGAGGTAGTAGACGATGAGGAGGTTCCCAATGAAGCCTGTATTCATGAAGATGTAAAGTAAGGTATAGCGCTTTACTATATCCATATTCCATCACCTGTCTCCCGATTACAGCGCAGACAAAAATAAAAATGTTAGAAGAATTCAGGTTATCTCCTTGACTTCACACCATATGTCCTTTATCGCAGGGCATGCCATCAAGGTGGCAACTTTTGGCTTTGTTTTGACTAAAGCCCTCAATTTGTCACCTCCTTTAAATTGTGGCCGTGATGTGTTCTGATTCTATCCTCTCAAGCTCAGGAGCCGTATTACGTTCAGGGTCAGAGCTGGGGACTGAGATTGACTTTTCCAACACCTTCTCGAACTCTTCTTCATATTCATCCCAGAGCCGGGAGTAAAGCCATAAGCCTATTTTGAAAGATTCTCTCGAATAGTAACATTTCAGAGCAGGCGGTATGAATCACTTGCCCGTGTATATTGTGTTTTCGTAGAAGCAAAAGTCGTGGCAGTAGAGTTTTAGCCAACAGCTCTTACAGGGTTCATGGTTGAAGAAGTTGTATTTTTGGAGCTCAAAGCGTTTTAGATGCTCCCATTCGAAGTTCTCAATGTGGCTAAGCTCAAAGTTCTTCATGCTGACGAACCGATGACACGGATAAATGTTTCCGTTCACGTCAATGGCAACGCTTCCCTTTCCAGCGCCACAATGGAAGCTACTTACTCTCCCTCTGTAAACATCCTGGATTATCTGTTTGAATTTGACGTAAACAACGGTTCCCAACTCCCCAAAGGTTTCAACTTCTTCGACGGCGATTTTCTTGAGTTGGTCCAGGTAAGTATCAATGTGCCCATTGGTTACTACGCTGTCCGAGAGGGTGGCTAATTCAACCCCGACGTTGAGGACTCCAAATTCTGTCTTGATGTGGTGGTAGATGTCATAAACTCTATTAAGCTGTTCCGGGAGAACAGTTGCTCTCACAGAAATCTTGTGGAGCTTTCCTCTTTTTTTAGCTTCTTCAACGAGGTGCTTGAGGTTTTTGGCTACAACGTTGTAGGTGGGGGAGTTGTCCGCAAAGGGTCTGTTATGGTCGTGGATTTCTTTAGGTCCATCCATGCTCACTATCACGTTGAAGGGGTGGTTTAGTACGAATTCAACCACCTCTGGGGTGAGAAGGTATCCGTTGGTTGTAACGTTGAAAAAGACGGGTTTCTTTGTTTCCCTGGCCTTCTGCTCTGCATAGAGGACGCCTTCTTTTATTGCAGGGAAGTTTAGTAGGGGTTCCCCTCCAAAGAAGACTATGCTCACTCCATAGGGAGATTTTTCAAATAGGAAGTCTATGGCCTTTCGGATTGTCTCTTTATCCATAAGTTTTGGCTTTTCGAGGGTATAGGTTCCTTTATTTGCGTAGCAGTAAACGCAGGAGAAATTACAGGCCTGGGAAACGTTGATGCTCCCCCCAAGGAGGAAACCGTAATCTTCGTTGTATTCAAGGTTTAGGGGCGGGAGCTGGTTCAAATAGTTCTGAAGTTCCCTAAGTTTTGCTCGCTCTTCCGAGGTTAGTTTGTCCCCTTCCCCTTCTTTGATTTTCTGAAGGCCAGAGTAGGTTTCGGGCTCTACCTCCACCACGTATCCCGAGCTCTCGTGTATCACGAAAAACTTTGGAAAACCAGCTATTTCAGACTTTATACAGTTTAAATCTCTATTTGTATCACCTATATCCATCAATACCATCCTCAATAGGTTAAATGCATAAAATAATTTAAAAAAATTTCGACTTTTTTGTTCTGCAAAACATGGCAACAACCTAGTTATAATAACAGCCAAAAACCCCACAACAAGCCCAGAGAGACTAAAAGCTTTATATGCTGCTTGGAGAATATCACCCGAGGTGATTGAGATGGAGAACCCCTTTGAGATAACCGGAGTCGTTGCCAGGGAGATACTCGACAGCAGGGGGAACCCGACCGCCGAGGTCGAGGTTTATACACCGATAAGCATGGGAAGAGCGGCTGTTCCGAGCGGTGCCTCAACCGGCACCCACGAGGCCCTTGAGCTCCGCGACGGCGGGAAGCGCTACCTCGGCAAGGGCGTTAGGAGGGCCGTCGAGAACGTGAACAAGATAATCGCGCCCGAGATAGTTGGTATGGACGTCACCTGGCAGAGGGACATAGACAGCCTCATGCTCGAGCTCGACGGAACGGAGAACAAGAGCAACCTCGGCGCCAACGCGATCCTCGGCGTTTCTCTTGCCGTTGCTAAAGCAGCTGCCAACGCCCTCGGCCTTCCGCTCTACCAGTACATCGGCGGAACCAACGCCTACGTCATGCCCGTTCCGATGAGCAACGTCATCAACGGCGGCGTTCACGCCGGCAACGAGCTCGACTTCCAGGAGTTCATGATAATGCCCGTTGGGGCCGGTTCCTTCAGGGAGGGCATCATGTGGGTCAGCGAGACCTACCACGTCCTCAAGAAGGTCATAGCCGAGAAGTACGGAAAGAACGCGGTCAACGTTGGTGACGAGGGCGGCTTCGCCCCGCCGATGAAGGAAGCCACCGAGCCGCTCGAGGTTCTCATCAAGGCCATCGAAGAGGCAGGCTACAAGCCGGGCGACGAGATAGCCTTCGCCCTCGACGCGGCATCGAGCGAGTTCTTCCACCCGGACAAGGGCAAGTACGTCGTCGGCGGCAAGGAGTACGACAGGGGAGAGCTCCTCGAGCTCTACCGCGAGCTGGTCTCGAGCTACCCGATAGTCTCCATCGAGGACCCGTTCCACGAGGAGGACTGGGAGGGCTTTGCCCTGATAACCAGGGAGCTTGGAGGCAAGATACAGATAGTCGGCGACGACCTCTTCGTCACCAACCCGAAGAGGATAAGGAAGGGCATCGAGATGGGCGCTGCCAACGCTCTGCTCCTCAAGGTGAACCAGATTGGAACGCTGAGCGAGGCCATCGATGCCGCATACACGGCTTTTAGGGCGGGCTACGGCGTCGTCGTCTCCCACCGCTCGGGTGAGACCGAGGACAGCACAATAGCGGACCTCGCGGTTGCCCTCAACGCCGGCCAGATAAAGACCGGTGCTCCAGCCAGGAGCGACAGGAACGCCAAGTACAACCAGCTGATACGCATAGAGGAAGAGCTCGAGGGAATAGCCCTCTATCCCGGCAGGAAGTTCCGCAACCCGTTCCTCTGACCCCTTTTCCTTAATTTTGGTGGAGCAGATGGTAGAGCTGGAGAAGTTCATAAAACCCCGGCCGCTACTGATTCTGGCAGAGCTGTTTCTCCTGCCCGCTGTGCTCCTGGCTTCGAAGTCCTACAACGCCTCGATAGCCTGCCTCGGGGCCTCGACTATCCTCTATTACATCGGCATGACAGAGCTTGTGAGCAGGAGGCTGGGACGGTGGGCGGTGAAGCGCTTCACCCTGGCCTATCTCCTCAGGGCCCTCTCGTGGGTTCTCATGCTCGCCTCGGCCTTCTACACCTATTCCGCCGTCATAAAGAACATCCTCCCCTTCGGCCCGCAGGAGTTCGTGATAACCTCCGTGGTGGCGCTCGTTGGGGCCGGGATAAACTACATCGCTGTCGGGATAAGGAACAGTGTCCTCTGGAAGATCAAGGGACTGAAGATGAGCCTCTGGATGTCGAGGCTTAACTCAATCGTGCTGTTCCTCATGGCGGCGGTTCCGTTTCTGCCGGCCCTCGCAAACGCCGGGGAGGTAACATGGCTTCTGGCGATTCTGGCCATGCCCATACTGGGCTCCTTCACGGTTCTCGCGGTACTCGGAAAGCTGTTCTATCTCAGGTTCCTCCTAACCTTCGATGAAACAGAAACGTCCAGTCAGGGTTTTAAGAGGGAGGGCGGATTGCCAAAGAGAACGTGAGGACCTCCGCAATCCCCGGAGGGGGCAAAGCCCCCTACAACCCCCCTGAGGTGATTTAAATGGCAGAACGAAAAAAACTCAAAATCTACATTCCCGGCATCAAATTCCCCTCGCAGGACCGGGGGGTTTCACCCCCCACGTCCTTGCCAACCCCCTCCCCCCGAACGTGGGGCTTCGCCCCACATAAACCGGGAAACTACGTTTCCCAGACCCTTCCTCCTCTTTTAAACACCGGAGGGGGCTTCGCCCCCTACAACCCCCTTTCTGAGGTGAGTTAAATGAAAAAGCTCAAAATTTACATTCCGGGCGTTAAGTTTCCCTCTATCTCGCTCACGGGCAACTACTGCGCGCTGAACTGCGCCCACTGCGGGAAGCACTACCTCGAGAGAATGAGGAAGCCGACGAGAAAAGAGCTGGTCAATTACTGCCTCGGTCTCGAGAGGGAAGGCTACACCGGCTGCCTGCTGAGCGGCGGAATGGACTCAAGGCTCAAGGTGCCTCTGGATAGGTACGCTGACGAACTGAGGGAGATAAAGAGGAGGACGAACCTAAAGCTCAACGCCCACGTCGGGTTCATAGACGAGAGCGATCTGGAGTGGGTCAGGTACGTCGATGTGGTCTCCCTCGACTTCGTGGGCGACGACGACGTCATAAGGCGCGTTTACGGGATAGACAAGACCGTTGGGGACTACCTGAGAATCCTGGACCTGCTCACGGGGGCAGGCGTCAGGGTGACGCCGCACATAACCATCGGGCTGGATTTCGGCAGAATCGGCTGGGAGTACCGGGCGATAGACCTGCTGGTGGAGTATCCCATAGACGTCCTCGTGCTGGACGTGCTCATCCCGACGAAGGGAACGGAGATGGAGAACGTTCCAAAGCCGGGCGTCGAGGAGAGCCTGAGGGTGGTTGAATACGCACGCGAGCGCTTTGACGGGGAGCTGAGCATAGGCTGTATGAGGCCCCTGGGACGGTGGAGGCTTGACTTTGACAGGGGGGCGGTTCTGGCCGGCATCGACAGGCTGACGAACCCGCCGAGGAAAGTCATTGAGTGGGCAAAAACGGTGAGGGAGGTGGAGATAATCTACGAGTGCTGTGTGATGTGAGCATCAATAACGTCTCCAACTGCGCCTCTGGCGAAGCATTCGCCCAGTGGAATAACCTTCTCCCCGTGTTTAAGGGCAATCGTCAAGTCATCAACGGAAATCTCCCCCTGAGAACCTTCTCCCAACCAAAGAAAAAGATGGAAAAGGACACGAGCTCACCTCCCGGGCAGCTTTACCCTTTCGAGTTCCTTTTCTGCATCTTTGATGGCCTCATCAATGGCCCTTAGGAGGACGTTCTTTGGGACTTTGACTGCCATACCGGAATACAGGACGAATGCCAGCAAAAATTCGCCCTTTCCAGAGTCTGCCGCGTAGAGAACTTCAAAGGGGTCGTAGGTTGAAAGGGTAAAGCGAACGAAGGGAGGAGCCGCTCCTGCTGAGAGCTTTTTAAGGCCCGCCAGTTCGCAGAGAAGGCCCCTATCCTCCGGCTTTTTTGCCCCCTTGGAAGACAGCCTCTTGATTTCGCCATCAACGTTCCGCTTTACCCGCCACTCCTCCGCAGGCAGTTTGCCGTCCGCCACGAAAGCCTTGAGAAGTTTAAGCTCCTTAACGTACCCCTCGAGATTAACGAACGCCTCCAGTATGTACGTGCTCCCGTAAACTTGAACTTCGTACTCGTCCATGATATCCTCAGGTTCACCGAACATCTCAAGCACTTCATGTGAAGGCGGCTTTAGCTTGAACCTGAGCCACTCCATCCGCACAGGTTTATTGTTGAGAACCGCTTTCAGGTTCTGGATGGAAGTCCGGATTGTCTCGACGAGTTTTTTACGGGTGACCTGTACTTCCCTACCACCCCGAAAGGTCAGGCAAACCCGTCCACCTTCGGCCCTTATCTTCAGGTCCCAGAGCTTTTTCGGGAAAACATCCATCGATTGGAGCGCCTTTAGGGAGCTCATGAATTCATCCAGCGCCACCGGGTCTTCACTGATGAAAACCGGCCCATCTCCGAGCACCAGCACGGGGAATCCCCTGTCTCCATCCTGGGGGAAGAAGGAAAAAGCAAAGATTGAAATCACCTCCCTCTGCAGTCGCCTTCACCTTCCACCGACTTCCCCCACTATAAAGGGCAAGGCTTTCAAAAGAAAAATGTAATCCTCTGCAATCACCAACCACTGCCTCATTCTGACCTCCTCCTAAGGAGGCTCTTAAAAGAAAACGCAGGGCTCACCATTCCTCGCATCATCATAAATCAGAAAGGAGAACGCCGATCATCGCCCCGGCCTTCACAGCTCCTCTTTCACGGTAACGAAGGACACCATCGTGACCGTCTGTCCGACGCCCTTTATCTCCCTGAGCCTGTCCACGACTATCCTTCCAACGGCCTCCGAGCTGGGGGCGCGCACCTTTATGAGCAGGTCCCACTCACCGGCTATTATGTGGACCTCGTAGACGCCCTCGAGCGCCGCTATCCTCTCCGCCACCTCGCGCTGGCTCAGGCCGGAATCAGGCTCGTAGCGGGCGAGGATGAAGGCAGTGGTCCCGAGGTCGAGCTTTTTGTAGTCAGGCTTGACGGTGAACTTCTCGATGACACCGTCCTCGACCAGCTTTTTGATGCGGTAGTGGACGGTAGTTCGGGGTATGCCGAGCTTCTTGCTGAGCGAGGCTATGTTCTCCCTCGCGTTCTCCTTGAGTTCCTTCAACAGCCTCAAATCGGTGGCATCAAGAGTGTTTACCATCGCAACCCCCTTCGTCATTCATTCAATTATTACTGTTAACTTTGGAACATGAGGCTTATTTAAGGTTTTCCTTTAGCCACTCTGAGAAGGCTTTTAAAGCCCTTCCACGATGTGATATACTGTTCTTCTCATCCGTTGTCATTTCGGCAAAAGTTCTGTCGAATCCCTGAGGCATGAATATCGGGTCAAAGCCGAAGCCGCCGGTCCCGCGCTTCTCCCTGGTTATCTCCCCATCGACACGGCCCGTGAACAGGTGAACCTCACCGTCCCAGTAGGCTATCACGCTCCTGAAGTGTGCTTTTCTGTCCTCAACGCCCGCCATAAGTCGGAGGATGCCGTCTATTCCCAGGGTCCTGTAAACGTAGGCGGAGTACACACCAGGGAAACCCTTCAGGGCGTCGATGAAGAGGCCGGAGTCGTCGAGGAAGAACGGGCCGTCGAGCCTCTCCGCGAGCCACCGGGCCCCGTACTCGGCAACCTCCTCGAGGGTGTCCGCCTGTATCTCTGGGTATTCAAACCGGAGCTGGTAGACCTCAACGCCGAGGGGCTCGAAGTACTTCCTCGCCTCCTCAACCTTTCCGGGGTTAGAAGTGATAAAAGCCAGCCTCATACCATCACCGGAGGAGAAGAGGGGAGGTGGGTAAAAAAGGTTGCCGGTTCTTCAGTCGATCCGGTAGCCTATCTTCTCCACGAGCTCCCTGCGCTCCCTCTTGAGCTCCCCGTCTTCTATCCTGTTGGCGGCCTTGCCGTCCACGACTCCCAGGACGCTCCGTCCCAGGTCCGTCTCGGCGACTATGACCTGGAGTGGGTTCTCACTAGCCCCGTAGACCATAACCACTGCGGGATGGTTCTTGACGGCGTTGAGGACGTTTATCGGGAAAGCATTGCGCATGAGCACAACGAAGACGTGGCCCGCCCCAATCCTGAGGGCGTTCTTTGCTGCGAGCTTCTCCAGCTCCTCGTCGTTGCCGCTGAAGCGCGTCAGCTGGGGCTTCGCCTCGTTCATGGCAATCCCGAACTTTATGCCCGGAACCGTCGTCAGAAGGGTCTTGGCGAGGTCATCCACGGTGAATATAGAGAAGTTGCCCTGCCCGATTATGGCCTCGACGCCCTCCGGCTTTTCGATGTCAACGACCTCTATCTTTACCATGGTCACCACCGGAAGGATTTAATATCCCGACCGATATAACCTTTTCTCGTCCGATGAAACGGTGAGTAAAATGACCGAACCGGTCATGTCCGAGCTGGAGTTCCTGGTTGAAATCCTCGACAGGTACCCCATGGAGAGTCTGAAAAAGATAGCCAAGAGTGAGGGGATAGACTACTATCGGCTCAAGAGACTCTACGACAAGTATTACGGGAAATACCTGACCGTGAGCGCTTCTTACAACGTAAAAAAGATCGGACTGAGAAGCTTCATAACGTTTCTGAGCGTGCCGTCGGACAGGATAATGGAAGTCGCGTACCGGCTCATGAAAAACCCCTTCGTAAGCTACGCAAACCCGGCCTTCGGATTCAAGAACGGCTTCTCCATCGTGTTCCACATTCCCGACAGGCAGAGGAAGCTCATTGGGGAGATGCTCTCAAAGTACTCGGACGATTACGAGTACTACGAGGTGAGGGTGTATCCCTACAGCGGCGACGACAACTTTGGGGACTGGTACCTAAGCCACGATTACGCGGTTCTTATGGACATCCTCAAGTGGGACGCCCGAACCCCCATAACAGAGATAGCCCGAAGGCTGGGGAAGAGCCGTCCGACAATCAGGTACATGATAAACAGGCTCCAGGACGAAGAGATCATCAGGCGGTTCGTCCCCCTGGTGGACGTGAACGTTCACGACAGGGCCGTTATAGGGCTGGCGAAGGACTTCGATGAAACCATCCTTGAGAGGTTCAAGGAGTACGAGATAACGGTCGGAGTCCTGCCCGGCTACGGATACCTGCTTGAATGGTTCTTCTCGTCAAAGGAAGACATGGGAAGCAAGATACTGGAGTTCAGCGGCTACGTGGAGAAGCTCCTCATCGAGTACATCGACCCCATTTTCAAGGAACTCAACGACAACAACCTGCGGGACAGGTATTCAAGAATGGTTAAAGAAGACGGGAGCGGATACCGCTCCATCCTGGAATTCTGACGTCAGAGGACTATCTGGCAGTACTCTATGCCGTCTATCTCGCCGGTGGCCTGATACTCGAGGGCCCTGCAGTCGTGGCAGATGTATTTGAACGGGCACGTGCTGCAGGCCTCGATCTTATCTTTTGTCATCCTCCAGAACTCCTTGAGGCGCCTCTTCCGAAGCATCTTCTTAATCCCAACCTCCCTGGCATCCGCCACCACGTTATTCCTGAGGAGTGGGCAGGGAAGGGCGTAGCCGTCGGCCGTTATAGCAAGGGTCCCCGCCAGGCAGTCGTGGTACCTCTCGGTGGCTGGGTTGAGTATGCGCCTCAGCTCAATGACGTTGAAGTCGAGCTTCCTCGCGGAGCCGGGATAAAGAACGTCTATGTAAATCTCCCCCGGGAAGGTAGTCCTGAGGCCCCTGAGCTCGTCCAGGTCGGAACCTTTGATTATCACCAGGGCACCGTGGAGCCAGTCCAGAGCCTCAAGCCGCCGGATGTTCTCCGGGGAGTACTCGAGCTCAGCGATGAAACGGACGCCTTCCACCGGCTTTATCTCGTCCAGGTCATCGAGAAGAACCACAGCGTAGACCTCAGGAACACCTATCTCCACGGCGTACGCGGCCGTTGAAAGGAGGTACCCGATGCTGTCGTAGTTGGTCAGCCAGAGCTCGCTTCCACCGGCCTCCAGAAACTCCCTGATAAGCTCCCTGACGCGCTCAACGCTCAGGGGGTCCCGGCGGAGGATAAAAGAGTTGTTCCCGATGCACCCAATCGAGCGGGGAATCCCGGTCAGTTCGGAGAACCTACCCCTACCCGCACCAAGCTGGAGTATGAGCCTCTCGAGTCCGCCGTTGTGGCGCCTGTTGCTCCAGGGGGGCTTTGCCACCGACGTTACCCTGGGGGAGAGGTCTATACCAAAGGAATGAGCGGTATCATAAGCCACTTTCTCCACCGAACATCACCACCGGGAGAATAGGGGGAATCGTATATATACTTTTTCTATTCCGATTTTGCATACCACTAAGAGTAGTCTGCAAAAAATGGAAAATTCACTGTCGCTTCAGGGGAACCGTCCTGTCCCCCTCTATCCAGAACTCGCCCTCGTCGGTCACCTCCCTCTTCCACACGGGCACGCGTTTCTTCACCTCGTCTATGGCCCATTCACACGCTTCAAATGCCTCTTTCCTGTGTCTCCCGCTGGCTATGATGAGTATCGTATCCTGGCCGACCTTCAGCTCCCCGTAGCGGTGCCATATGAGCATGTCAAGGATGGGGAACCTCTCAAGGGCCTCCTTTCTTATCCGCTCCATCTCCGCCTCCGCCATCTCCGGATAGGCCTCGTATACGAGCTTCCTGACGCGCCTCCCGTGGTTTTCGTTCCGCACCTTGCCCAGGAAAAACACGTAGCCACCTGCCTCGGGAACGAGCAGGTATCCCAGTGCCTCATTCAGGTCGAAGGGTTCCTTCGTGAGCCTCACCTTCATGCATATCCCCCTCGGGTATAGGGCCATGGAGATTAAAAACCGCGCGGTGGAAAGGTTTAAGTGGTTCCGGCCGCAGCCTCTCCAGGTGGATGAGATGAAGAGGTACGCGCTCCTTCTCATCGTAGTCCTCCTGGCCGGCGCGATGGCGGGCTGTCTCGGAGGGGGCGGCTCAAGCGTGACTCAAAGCACCACTGCAGAAAGCGAGAGCACCGCTCCAACCACAACCACCGCCCACCAGACCACCACGACGCCGAGCCAGACCGTGGCTGAAACCCCCGCGGGGCCGGATGTAAACGCCCTGCTACAAGGGGTATCCGGGATTAGACAGTTCACCTACACAAGCAACACCAGCCTTGAGATGTTCGTGGCGATCGAAGGGAACGGCACCTCCCAGGGGGACAACGTGACCCTCCGCATACTCGAAAGGGGATACATGGACTTTGAATCCTGGAGCGCCTGGATAAACTCGACAACAGTCAGCCTGCCCGACGGGGCGAGGACCAACACATCGAGGATCGTCGTCGGCAACGTCACCTACATCCAGACCATCGCCGGCTGGGTGAGGACGGAAGACAGTACCGCGAGCGATATCCTCTGGAGGTACAGTATCGTCGGCCTCGCCAGGGAATACCTGAAGGAAAAGCCAGATTCGGTCGAGACCGGGGCCGTCACGAAGCTGACCTACCGCATCCCGGACTACCGGATTAAGCCCCTCGCGATGGTTTATTTCGCGGCGTCACCCGACACCACCGTAAGTGTGAAAGACGGCCTGCTGGAGCTATGGTTCAGCGATGGAAGGCTTGTCGGGGGCAGACTGAGCTTCAGCGTTAGTTCAGAGACGAACGTTGATGACCCAACCCTCGGTAAGATGACGATAAAGCAGGACGGGAAGTGGAGCGAGACATTCGAGATAGACTCAATAAACGAGAAGAGGAGCGTGAAGGAGCCATCTACCTGAGCTCAACGACGTCGAAGGTGTTGAAGGCAAGATCAACTATGAGAAGTTTGTTCAGCAGGGGCTCACCGATGCCTGTGAGGAGCTTCACGACCTCCATCGCCTGAATCGAGCCGACGACTCCGGCCGTTGCACCGAGGATGGGAAACTTCTCCTTCTTTTTCCCCACCTTCGGAAAGATTTCGCGCAGGCTCTTGGTGACACCGGGCACCACTGTCGTGACCTGGCCGAAGGTGCCTTCCACGGCACCGTGAACAAGAGGCACGCGATTCCGCTGGGCGTAGTCGTCGAGCAGGAAGCGCGTCTCAAAGTTGTCGAGGCAGTCAACTATCACATCCACGCCCTCAAGAACCCCATCGATGTTCTCCTCGCTCAGCCTGCCGACGAACGTCTCGATTTCAATGTCGGAGTTGAAGCGCTCCAGCTTCCACCTGGCGGATAGTGGTTTCGGGTTCTTCCCCAGATCCTCCTCCCAGTGGAGTATCTGCCTGTTGAGGTTGCTGAGTTCGGGCTCCTGCTCGTCTATGAGGAGGAGTCTCCCTATCCCCGCGGCGGCGAGGTAGTAGGCGACGGGGCTTCCGAGGCCGCCGACACCGACGACGGCCACCTTCGAACCCTTCAGCTTTTCCTGACCTTCCCGCCCGAAGATCATTATCTGCCTGTCGTAGCGCTCGATCTCCTTTCCGCTCAGCATATCAGCCACCGCTCACGGGGGGGAATAGCGCCACGATGTCGCCGTCCCTCAATACCTCGTCGAAGCGGACGTAGCGGCCGTTGCGGGAGACGTTGACGTCGGCGAGGTCGTCCTCCTCCGCGAAGACCTCGTTCCTGAGAACAGGATGTCTCTCCTTCAGCAGTTCGATGAGTTCGAGAACCGTTATCCCCTCTGGAACCTCAAGCTCCTCCTCGCCCTTCCCGACGAGGGAGCGGTAGCGGGCAAAATACCTGACCGTGACCCTCATTCACACCACCGGAAAAAGTTGGGTGGAGGGTTAAAAAGGATTGCTGGACGGTTCCGCTACCACGGCACGCTCTTCCAGCCCATCCTGTAGGCGAAGTAGTTGGCCCCCCAGTGGACGAAGGGCGAGACGACCAGGAGGAAGATTATCTGGCCCGAGTCGAGGGTTTTAACCGGATACGCGAGGGCCAGAGCCGCTATGAGAAAACCGAGCTGGTCGAGGCCTATGGCCGGGGCGCCGCGGGGGAGGTTCGCGCGCCTCTTGAAGAAGCTCCCCACGAGGTCACCGAGAAGGGCACCGAACGAGAGCAGAAAAGCGAGCATGAGGGCGGTTTTAAGGGCCCCGTAGAAGCCAGGAGTGATGAAGTACTGAATGAGTCCCGTGAGGGTTCCCGCGGAGGCACCACCGATGAGGCCGCGCCAGGTCTTTCCATCCCCGAACACCCTTCGGCCGTCCCTCCAGTGTCTGCCCCCGTCTATGGGCCTCCCTCCTCCAACGAGCACGGGGGAGGCGTTGGCAACGTAGGCAGGCAGTATGTACCAGAACGCCCAGAGGAGAGATGAAACGAACCCCATTATTCCACCCGTCTGGAGTACAGACCGCCGGTTTTAAAGCTACCGCTTTTCACCCGATTCGAGGCAGTTGAGAAGCCTCTCAAGGACCTCCTCATCCTCATGTTCCATCAGGAACTTCAGAATCCTGCCGGCGAGTGCGTTTCCCTCCATTGCAAGTGCGATGCTTTCGCGTATTGACTCAGCCTCATCCCCTTCTTCGCCCTCGAGTTCCAGCAAAGCCCTCTCGAGGTTGGCCCTCGTCTGCTGTATGTCCTCCATTATCTTCATGTAGTAGGCGGCCTGACGCCAGTCCTTCAGGAGCTTGGTGGCGCGGTAGTAAGCCTTCTTGTCGCCGGGCTTCTTTATCCTCACCACGAGCCCTATGCGCTCCATAAACTTGAGGGCGGTGCTCACGTGGGAGAGCGAATAGCCGGTGGTCTCCGCAATCTCACCCAGGCTCATCGGCTCGCTCGCAAGGAAGAGAACCCCGTATATGTACCCGTAAAGCTCGTTGAAGCCGAAGCGTCTCGCGGCCCCGGCAAAGTGCTCCATGACTATCCTCTTGGCCTCCTCAATACCCATCGTCCGCACCTCGATTTCATCCGTGGCCTCTGACAAAAGGTTTTTAAGTTCTACATATTTAAAACTTTCGGAAGTTTCCGAAAGTTTGGAGGTAAGCTAATGGACGTGCTCAGGGGGGCGGCGAGGGTTATAGTCAGGTACAGGGTTGCCTTCGCGCTGATAGCACTGTTTCTGCTAGTCGTCTCCATCTATGGAATGAGCCAGCTTCGCTTTGAGAGCGACCTCAGCTCAATGCTCCCC
Organism: Thermococcus sp. JdF3; assembly: GCF_012027495.1. NCBI lineage: Archaea > Methanobacteriati > Methanobacteriota > Thermococci > Thermococcales > Thermococcaceae > Thermococcus > Thermococcus sp. JdF3. The sequence goes on from NZ_SNUK01000005.1 coordinate 61,055, forward strand.
GAGGGCAACCCGGCCATAGACGACTACAACGCCCTGCAGAACGAGTTCCAGAGCGGCGACAGCACGATAATCGTGGTGAAGATAAACTCAATCGAACCGGGCGGCGTTTACGACATCCGCGACCCCGGGGTTATAGAGGCAGTTTACGAGCTCGAGCAGCGGCTCAGGGAAAGGGAGTACGTAACGGACACCATCAGCATAGCCGACGTGTACATGCAGGTCCTCGGCAGGCTCCCCCGGACTGAAGAGGAGGCCAGGTTCGTCCTCGACATGCTCCCGCCGGAGCAGAGGTACTCCCTGGTCAGCAGGGACTACACCATGACGATGATAGTGGTGACAATAAGCAGGGAGAAAAAGACTGAGACGCTGGTGAGGGTGTACGAGGGAGTGCAAAAGGACATGGAGATCGTCAAGTTTCCTCAGAACGTTGAGGTAATTCAGACAGGCAACATAGGCATAACCTACCGCATCCTCCAGCTCCTCCAGAGCGATCTCAACAAGACCATGGCCATATCCTTCATCCTCGTCATCGCGCTCCTGCTCTACTTCTACCGCTCCCCGGTAAAAGCCGCCATCCCCCTCATTCCCCTCATCTTCGGGGTGGCCATGACGCTTGGATTCATGGGGCTGGCGGGCATTCCCCTGGATCTGGCGACGACCACGATAGGCGCGATGCTCATCGGTATGGGAATAGACTACGGCATCCACGTCACGAACCGCTACTACGAGGAGAGGCGCAACGGCAGGGACATCGAAGAGGCCGCGGCGGAGGCGGTCGCCGAAACGGGGAAAGCACTCCTCGGCGCGGCGCTTACAACGATAGCGGGCTTCGCGGCCATGTACCTCTCCACCCTCCCCATGCTCCACAACCTCGCAACCACACTCATCCTCGGTCTGAGCCTGGCGGCCCTCAACGCCGTTGTGATAACCCCCGCGGTCATAATTCTGGAGGAGGACGTTATGAAGAAGCTGGGGGGACACTACGTTGCCCCAGAGGTGCGTTCGAGCTCGGGATTCATAGGAAGTGTCTTCCACTCCCTTGGGAAGGCGATAAAGGCAAGGCCCCACGCGTTTCTCGGGGCGGTTTTTCTGGTCACCCTGATCTTCGCCTACGGTGTGACGCAGGTTACAACCGAGGTGAGGCTGGAAAAGTTCATCCCCCCAGGAATGCCCGAGATAGAGGCACTCATGGACGTGAGAACTGAGTTTGGGGGCCAGGACGAGCTGTACGTGCTGGTGAGGGCGGACGACGTTAGGAACCCCGCCATCGTGAGGGCCATGTACCGCTTCGAGAATCAGGTGAAGGCGGACTCCTACTACAACGGGGTTTTCAGCTCCGAGAGCCTGGCCGACGTCGTTTACAGGCAGTACGGCTACATTCCAAACGACGATGAAAAGATAAAGGAGGCACTGGCCTCATACCAGGGATCCGGCCTGGTCTCATCGGATTACTCAATGGCAGTGATCAAGTTCACGGGGGACTTCGGCGGTGCGAGTATGGACGAGTTCAGGAGGATAATGCGCTATTTCGAGGATGAGACCGCGCTGGCCCAGGGGACGGAGTTTCCGCCCGGGGTGAGGCTGGCCCTGACCGGCGACCTGTACCTGAACTACGTCCTCGACCAGCTCACCAGCGTTGAGATAAACCGCATCTCCACCTACGGAACGATCTTCGTTGTCCTCATCGTCATGCTCCTCTTCAGAAGAGTCCGGGTGGCCCTGGCAATGATAACCCCCATGTTCCTCGGGGCGCTCTGGACCGTGGGCTTCATGGGGCTCGCGGGCATTCCATTCACCCAGAGCCTCGCGGGGGTTATATCCATGATAGTCGGCCTGGGCGTCGATTACGGCATGCACCTCACCCATCGCTTCCTGGAGGAGATGAACGAGGGCAGCACGCGGCCGATAGTCACGGCCGTAGGGAGCGTCGGGCCTGGCATACTCGCAGGTGCGCTGACGACCGCGGGAGGATTTCTGGCGCTCCTCGCGGGTGAGCTTCCAACGATACACGACTTCGGGGTAACCCTTGCCTTTGGAATATTCGCCTCGATGATGGCCACGTACCTCGTCACGCCCGCGCTGCTGCAGGTCTTCTACGGACGGAATATCGGAGGTGATAGGGAATGAAAAAGGCCGCGCTCATGGTCATTTTAATGCTCATTCTCCCGCTGGGAGGAAAGCCTGCCCTTGCAACGTACGAGGCCCTCCTCTTCGACGGATACATGGATAAAGGGGAATCGATCCTAGTGGGGCCCCTCGTGATAACCCTGGTGGACACGACGGTCAACTACACCACGGGGGATGAATACGCACTGTTCATAATAACAAAGGACGGTCAGCTAATCGGAGGAGAGTACGTCACCATATACGTCCCGGATCCCGAAAAGATGGCACGTCTTCTGGCAAATCCGGAGTTCCTGGTAGCCCTGGCCGAAACCCGGGGCTATGACGTGGAGGAGTGCGCGGGATACGTGAACGACACCGCGGAGTTCAACGCCTGCCTGCTGGCCAATGCCTACGGCTTCTACCAGTGGCTCAACCACGCGTCCCCCGAGGAGATAGCAAAGGCGGTTATGCAGACCATAGACGAACATCCGGAGCTTGGAATAACGAAGGAGGACGTTACCAAACCGATAACATACCCCAAATCGATGCCGATCAAAGAGGGCGATACCGTGGAGTTCACTGTGGATAACAGAACGGTCACGCTGAGCGTTCCTGAGGTCTACCCCAACGTCGCCAGGGTGATTGTGAACGGACCTCCCCAGTGGAAGGGAGCCACGGCCCCCGGAAACATCGTATCGACCGTCAGGATCACGGAGTACGTGCATCCCGGGGACACAGCGACGGTGGAGGTAACGCTGAAGAACGAGGGTGCCACAAAGGCCAGATACGTTAACGTCTTCGTATCCCCCGAGCCAATAGCGTTCAACAACACCCCCTCCCTCGCCAGCGGTCTCTCCACGGTTCTCTCCCAGGAGGTCTTCTATCCAAAGTGGAGCTCGGTCCAGTACGTGGAGTACATCGAACCCAAGGGGAGCACCACGCTGACCTTCAAGATTAAGATAAACCCCAACGCGGACGTCGGGATATATCCAGTGTACGTGGGCATCATCTACTTCACCGGGATAGGAGAAAACATGCGCATGGTCCAGTCATACAACGTGGTCGCGCTGAGGATATATCAGAAGCGCAGTGCGTTCGTTGAGATAACCAGGGTTGAGACCGAACCGATGGAGATAAGCCCCGGAGATACCTTTACCGTGCGCTTTACCCTGGAGAACCCCGGCGCCGAGCCGGTTAAGGCCCTCAGCCTGAAGATAAGCTCATACAAAGTGCCCGTCCAGGGAGAGATAAAGAACGTTGATCTCTCGGCACTCTCGCAGCTTCCACTGCAGGGGAGCGAGCAGCTCAGCGGAAGCCTTCAGGACGCGCTCAATCAGATAATGGCCCAGCTCGCCAAGCAGAACATAGAGGCATTCCTGCCCATTGGAGAGGACAACGTGAAGTACGTGGCGGAACTTCAGCCGGGGGATAAAACGACCCTCGAGTTCAGAATCAAGGCCAACGACAGGCTGGAGAACGGCATATACCCGCTCAGGATAGAGCTGAAGTACCTCACCGAACCGAACGAGGAGGAGATAACCGACGAAAGGCTGGTGGGAATAGACGTAACCGGAAGGGCGCAACTGATACTCTCAAAGGTCTCAACGTCCCCGGGCAAGATAATCCCCGGAACCGACAACATCGAGGTGAGCTTCCAGGTGGACAACGTCGGGACCGGGACTGCAAGGACAGTGACAGTGAAACCAATGCCGGAGTGGCCCTTCTCACTCAGCGAGAGCAGCGAGCAGATGCTCGGCCTCGGAAGCCTGGGGAAAGGTGACTCCGCACAGTCATCCTTCAAGATAAACGTCGCCAATAACGCCAGTTCGGGAACCTACGAGATACCGCTGCTCGTGACCTACACCAACGACCTTGGTATAACGAAGAACGTCACGCTCAGGGTTCCGGTCATAATCGGCGCGAAGCCGAACATCGAGGTGGTCGGGGTACGCTTCGACCCCGAACCCCTCCAGGGAGAGGCCGTCAACGTCTACATCAAACTGAAGAACACCGGCGGCGAGAAGGCTACAAGCGTTCTCATCGAGGGCGTCGTGAAGGCGGATCAGCCCTTCAGCCTGGACAAGAGGACGGATTACATCGGCGATCTCGCCCCGGGGGCGGTCGGGGAAGGCGTGATAGTCCTCAGGATAGACAAGAACGCGATACCCAAGGACTACAGCATAGGACTGCGGATAAGGGCCGTCGGTGACCCCAACCAGGGGGACGACAACGTCTACGTCTTCGAGAGAACCGTCGTCATGACCGTGGGGGAGAACACGAAGACCGAGAGCAACCTCAGAAACCTGGCGATCGCCATCGGGGTCCTGGTGGTTGTAGTGGTGCTCTACACGTACATGAGGGGAAGGAGGAAGTGAGCGGTAGCTTTAAACGGGCTTTGAATATAGAAATCCAAAGGTGGGAGAAATGAACCTCAAGTACCTCCTCCTCGGACTGGCGTTAATCTTCATCGTCTGGGTGGGCTACGTCGCCTACGCGGCCTACACCCTCAGCCCCCGCGTTAGCGCCCAGTGGGGCTACGTGGACGAGGAAACAACCGAGATATGGATAGACGCAAAGCTCAACAGGCCCCTCCTCATCCCCGCCTCGATAGAGAACATGACCATAGAGTTCACCGGGATACCCATCGCACGGGTCGAGAGGTTCGACTACAGCGCAACCGGCAGTGACGTGAGCATGGTTATGGCGATCGACAACCACAACCTCGTTCGCTCCCTCGCCAGGTACCTCGATGATGGACAGCGGGGCACGGTTCTCATAACCCTCCACGGGAAGCTCCTGAAGGTGATACCCGTCGATGCGGACATTCGGCAGGAGATAAGCGAGAACGTGCTGGCGTACCTCAACCTCACCGCGGAGAGCAGGGAGCTCGCGGGGGGACTGGTCAAGAGCCCGGCGCTGGTTGAGACGACCTTCGACTGGGCCGGTGAGAGGGACGGAAAGGCCGTTATCATAGCCCATATGAAGTTCTACAATCCCAACCGGTTCCCGGTTCCGGTGAGCAACGTGAGCTTCGACGCCTACGCCAGCGGTATTAGAATCGGCTACGGGAAGACCATCAAAGGGGCAATCATACCGGCCAACGGTTACGCGACCATCGACGTCGAAACCTACATCGAAGAGGACTCCCTGCCGAAGGTCTGGGCGATACACATCAAGAGCGGTGAGGTCAGCAAGGTCAGGGCGGATATATTCTTCGACCTGAACGTTATGGACCAGCACTACAGCGTGAAACTCGCCAGCTACGAAGAAACCATCCAAACAGACATAATGGGCGAGCTCAACAGGATGCTCGGGGATATGCTCGGATGAAAGTTTTTAAGGGGCCTTTCTTTTTCCCTCTCTGGTGGGAAAAATGAACGTGAGAGAGATTCACGAATTCCTCAACGAGATGTGGGAGAGCATATTCATCCTCAACGAGGAGCTTAAGCTCGAGCTCCCTAGAGAGGGCTTCAGGGTAGAGGACGTTGAGGAGGCCTTCGGTGCATACCTCTTCCTGGACGGTGAGTGGAGACTCATGAAGTACCCGCACCCGGCCTTTGAGATAAAACCCCAGATTGAGGCTGGCGCGACGCCGGAGAGCTACTACTTCGTCGTCGCCGTTCCAAAGGAAAGGATAAGCGAGAACTTCGTGGGTCTGTTCGTTGAGATATTCCCAAGGAGCTTCATATACGGCGCCCGGGATTTCCTCAGCGACGTATACAACTGGAGGCGCGACGGAAGGGCCTCCCCGACCGAGATACTGGAGAAAATCGAAGGGAGCAGTGAAAACCTCTTCCAGTTCGAGGCGAACTTCGGGAGCGCCGGGGCACTGAAGCAGGGGATTCTGAGGCTGATAGACCTCGGAAAGCGCTTTGAAATCTTCGACCTCTGAGGTGTCGCCATGAAACCGGAGGAAGCATTTCCTGAAGAGCTCAGGGAGTACTACCGCAGCCTTTTTGGGGAGGAAGCGGAGGATATAATGGCAGCCCTCAGAACGCCGGTGGAGAAGTACTACATACGGGTGAACACCCTGAAGACGAGCAGGCAGAAGCTCATGGGAATACTCAGGAAGGAGGGCCTCAAGCCAAAGCGAAGTCCCTACCTCAGGGAGGGGATATACTTCGAGCGCGAAGGCCCAAACTTCCCGGACGACTACGAGCCCGGCCTCCCTGTCGTCCGCGCCAACAAGTTCGCGAGCGAGAGCGTCTATCAGGGTGCGATGCTCTACGCGCCAGGGGTTCTGCAGGCGGACAAAAAAATCAAGCCCGGTGACGAGGTCGAGATACGCGACCCGAGGGGACTGCTCGTCGGGATAGGAATAGCGAGAATGAGCGCCAAGGAGATGATAGTTTCAACCAGGGGCCTGGCGGTGGAGGTCACCCTGCCGAAGTTCAAGCTTCCGAGCCTCAGCGAGCTTGAGTCCTTTAGAGAGGGCCTCTTCTACGCCCAGAGCCTGCCCTCGATGGTGGTCGCCCACGTTCTGGAACCGGGCGAAGAGGAGCTGATAATCGACATGGCGGCCGCCCCCGGCGGTAAGACGAGCCACATCGCCCAGCTGATGCAGAACAGGGGCGAGATAATAGCCATCGACAAGTCGCGCAACAGGTTGAAAAAGATGGAGGAGGAGCTGGAGAGGCTCGGCGTAAAGAACGTTAAGCTGATCCACATGGACTCAAGGAAGCTCCCGGAGCTGGGAATCGAGGCGGACAAGATACTGCTCGACGCACCGTGCACCGCTTTGGGAATAAGACCGAAGCTGTGGGAGAGCAGGACGCCAAAGGACATCGAGGCCACCGCACGCTACCAGAGGCACTTCATAAACGCCGCCATAAAATCCCTCAGGAAGGGCGGTGTTCTCGTCTACTCGACCTGCACGCTCAGCTACGAGGAGAACGAGGCCAACGTAAAGTACATCATGAGCAAAGGTTTAAAGCTCGAAGAGCAGAGCCCCTTCATAGGTTCGAGCGGTATGGGAATTGACGAGGTTCAGCGCTTCTACCCCAACAGGCACCTGACCCAGGGCTTCTTCATAGCCCGATTTAGGAAGGTGTAGCGATGGAGTGGAAGAAGTACTCCCTCCTGGGCCTCGGTCTGCTCATAATAATCCTCCTGGTCTGGTGGGCCGGCCTAGAGGACGTCATCGAGATACTCAAGACGGCCAGGCTGAACTACTTCCTCCTGGCGGTTCTGGCCTACGTCGCGGCAGTCATCATGTGGGCGCTGCGCTGGCGCGTCCTGTTAAAGAGCCTCGGAATTAACGCCCCATTCAGAACGATAGTCGCGGGTCTCTTCGTGGGCGTCTTCATAAACAACGTAACCCCCGGCGCCAGGGGCGGCGGCGAGCCCGTCAGGATGTACTACATCTCCAAGCACACCAAGCAGCCCTACGGCCACGTTTTTGCCACCGTGATGATGGATAGAATAATGGACGTCATCCCGGTCGTCGTCATGCTCCTTCTCGCCACGGTCTACGTCTACAACCTCGGCTCCTTCTCGCTCACTCTGACACTGCTCCTCCTCAACGTATTCTTCGCCATAATAACCCTCGCCACCGTTGGGATACTCCTGAGCGAGAGGAAGACGAAGGGAATCCTTTACTGGTTCTACCGCCTCTTCGGCAGGATAATGCCCAAGAAGGCAGCCAAGTACGAAGAGAAGTTCGTCCACGCCGTCGAGGTGAGCGTTCCCCAGTTCCAGGAAAACTTCAAACTCCTGATGAGGCACAAGGTGGCCTTCACGCTGTCCCTGATTTACTCCTTCGCCTTCTGGTTCCTCGTCCTGCTCCGCTCCTACTTCATCTTTATCAGCATAAACAGCCCGATAAGGCTCCTCGATGTCATGGTCGTCCAGATGATAGGCATAGTGGTGGGAATGTTCATGATAATCCCCGGCGGAGCGGGAATAATAGAGGCCATAAACTCGGCCGTTTACGTTCTTCTGGGCATAAACAAGGAGATAGCAGTGACCGCAACGTTGCTGGAGAGGCTGATATCCTACTGGGCGCCAACGGCGATAGGAGGCGGTATAATGACCCACTTTGGCATCAAGGTGAGCGAAGAGAGGAAGGAGGAAAAGGTATAAATCCAATGCCTTAGTAGTTCAATGTTAGCGGTGTTGGGAATGGACAAAAAGAAAATCGCATTCTTCGCCGGCGCACTTATAGTAATCGGCGCCCTGATAAATTGGGCCGGAGCCCAGGGAATAGCCGAAATCCTCCGGGATTCGGACGTTAAGTACTTCCTCCTCGCCATCCTCGTTTACGTTCTCACCCTGGTCACCTGGGCGCTCCGCTGGAAGGTTCTCCTCAAGGGGCTCGGGATAAAGGTCTCGTTCAGGGCAGTTTTCTCGGCCATATTCGTCGGGATGTTCTTCAACAACATCAGCCCCGGTGCCAAGGGGCTGGGGGAGTTCATAAGGGTCTACTACCTCGCCAAGAGGGCGAAGAGCCCCTACGGGCCGATGACCGCGAGCGTTATGATGGACAGAATTCTCGACCTGGTCCCCATCGCCGTGATGATGGTAATCGCGACCCTCCACGTCTACCGGCTCGGCGAGACCGGTCTTACAGTCCTTATAATAGTGCTCGACGCTGTTCTAATGGCCTTCTCCGCCCTCGTGATAGGCCTCCTCATGAGCGAAACCAGGGCCCCCGGGGCCGTCTGGTGGATTTACCGGCTCTATCACAGGATATCCGCCGGAAGGGCCGAGAAGCGCAGGGACTCCTTCCGGAACATTGCGGAGGTGACCATTCCCAGGCTTCAGTCAGACTTCAGGATTCTCTCACAGGACAAGATAGCAACCGCCGTGGCGCTCTTCCACTCCTTCGTTTACTGGGGCCTGACGATACTCCGCTACTACCTCGTCTTTCTTGCAATACGCTATCCGATAGCCTCGATGGACATAACCGTCGTTCTGGTAGTGTCCATGGTCGTCGGGATGTTCGCAATAGTGCCTGGAGGGGCGGGAATAATAGAGGCCGTCAACTCCGCGGTGTTCATCGCACTGGGGATAAACCCGGAGTACGCGGTCACGGGGGTTCTCCTGGAGAGGCTGGTATCTTACTGGGGGCCGACAGTTGTAGGCTCCTTCGTGACCGCTGGCTATGAGGCAGAGGTTCCCGAGGAGGAGCTTCCGCTACCGGCCCCGGATGGGGAAACACTGAAGAAGAGGGAAGAGGAAAATAAGGGGGAAAGGGATGGGTCATGAAGTTCGGGATAGTGGCCAGGCGGGACAAGAAGGCGGCACTCAAACTCGCCTACCGCGTCTACGACTTCCTCAAGGTCAGCGGGTACGACGTCTGCGTGGACAGCGACACCCACAGACACCTGCCGGAATTCGAGGAGACGGACGTCTGCCCGCTTGAGGACTTCGACGTGGACTTCATCATCGTTATCGGCGGCGACGGGACCATACTGCGGGTCGAACACAGGACAAAGAGGGAGATACCGATCCTCGGAATAAACATGGGTACGCTGGGATTCCTCACGGAGGTCGAGCCCCACGAGGCCTTTTTCGCCCTCAGCAAGCTCATAGAGGGGGACTACCATATAGACGAACGCATAAAGCTGAGAACCTACCTCAACGGGGAGAACACTGTTCCAGACGCCCTCAACGAGGTGGCGATTCTGACGGGAATCCCGGGAAAGATAATCCACCTCAGGTACTACATCGAGGGCGGGCTGGCGGACGAAATCCGGGCCGACGGCCTGATAGTCTCGACGCCGACGGGCTCGACAGGCTACTCAATGAGCGCTGGCGGTCCCTTCGTTGACCCCCGCCTGGACGTGGTCGTTATAGCCCCCCTCGCCCCCATAGCGCTGAGCTCCAGGCCGATGATAATCCCATCCTACAGCACGATAGACGTGAGGAACCTCGCCCTCGAGAGGGAGATAATACTCGCCATAGACGGCCAGTTTTACACCTACCTGAAACCGGAGACGGAGATAACGATAAAGCTCTCACCCAGGAGGACAAAGTTCGTGCGCTTCACGGACGAGGTCTATCCAAAGTACACCGCAAGACTGAAAAACAGGTTTTAACCCTTCGGGCAGGCAACTCCCCAAATCCCCTCAACACAGCCATCGGGGAAAACATCACAGGGGTTCGAATTCTTTGAGTAAAAACGATTTTTCGCGGGGCGAAATAACCGCGTCGTCCACGAACACCATGAGCGTAGCGTTGAACGCCATCAGGTAGTCCTTGACGTTCACCAGAAACTTGAAGACCGTCCTGAAGTCGTTGTAGAGCAGGAGATATTCTACAGAGTCTATAACGACGACGGATCCGGGATTCTGCTGAACGAACTGGAGTATGCTGTCCTGAAGGAGGTGGAGGGCCGTGGGGGGGATACCCCCGGAAACCTGAGTTATCCAGACCGTCTCAACGTGGCCCCTATTGAAACCTTCGTACAGGTCAGGGGCGCGGGTAACAGCAAAAATCGGAAAATCGGCACTTTTGAGAAGTTCTATGATATCCGCAAGCCTATATCTGGAGAAGATAACGTAAGCACTCATCGACAGTGGGGACTTACCCGGGGAACTGCGAACCCGAACTTTCGGCTTTGAGCCAACCTCCACGGCAATGGACGGCATGTACCTTCTCTCAACCAGTGTAATGTAATGCACCACCGAGTAGATAACACCGAGTATGGACACGAAATAGAGGGCCCATTCAATGGTATAAAAAGTATCCCCGCAGCAGAAATCATCGATGACGTCAAGGAGCCTCCCGACCTCAGCAAGCAAAAGAAACACAAAGGAATATTTTATCAGAATATTAAGCTCCGAGTCATACTTACCCATACGGCGATACAGAAAGATCACAACGTAACCAATCGCGAGCAGAAGGACGAGGTCCATCCCCAACGTGTACCACGGAACTATCAGCCCCATACTACCTCCACCTCATCGGTGCGGAACTTCTGATGCACCACGGTGTCCTCCAGCGAGAAGCGCACCCCCCCGCGGTACATTCTCAATCCGGTGTAGGCGATCATCGCCCCGTTGTCCCTGCATAGGTCGTAGGGCGGAACGAAGAAGTCGATACCCCTGTCCTCCGTCATCACTTTCAGCATCTCGCGGAGGCGGTTGTTGGCGGCGACGCCGCCGACTAGGACGACCTCATCCTTGCCGGTGTGAGCAACGGCCCTCTCAGTCACCTCGACGAGCGCCGAAAAGGCCGTTTCCTGGAAGGAGTACGCCAAGTCCTCCACGCGGTACTTCCCGGTTCTGTACTTCCTAACGGCCTCCGTGAGTATCCCCGAGAAGCTCAAATCCATCCCCTTAACCGCGTAGGGGAGCTCTATGTACCTCTCTCCCCTGAGGGCGAGTTTCTCAATCTTCGGCCCACCCGGGAAGCCTATTCCCAGCTCCCTCGCGAAAGTATCTATCGCGTTGCCTATGCCTACGTCGAGGGTCTCGCCGAAGACGCGGTAGCGGCCGCCTTCAAGAGCAAGAACCTGCGTGTTCCCGCCGCTGACGTAGAGGCCGACGGGGTCCCTAACGCCGAACATCTTGGTTATCTCCACGTGGGCGATGCAGTGGTTGACGCCGATTATGGGCTTCCGGTATTTTATCGCCAGCGCCCTCGCCGCCGTGGCAACAACGCGGAGACACGGCCCCAGCCCCGGCCCCTGGGAGAACGCTATAACGTCAACGTCCTCCATGTCTATTCCAGCCTCGTCAAGGGCCCTCCTGAGAAGGGGCTTTAGAAGCTTCGAGTGATGTTCAGCCGCCTCCTTGGGGTGTATTCCGCCCTTCTCGGTCGTGAGAGTGTGGAATACGTTGGCCAGAACCTCTCTCCCGGTAACGATGCCTATGCCAAGAGTGTGAGCGGTACCTTCTATACCGAGCGCGATCATAGCGTTCTCAAATGAACCTGAAGGGTATAAAAGGCTACCGGAATTGAAACATGTACTGGAGTGACCTCCTCCCCGCCCTAAAGGGCGAGGCTTGTGGAAGAAAAAAGTCAAAACGCTATCCCCTCGCCAGCCAGGCGAGGGCTTTGGCGGCCCTCTCCGGGGTCGGGAAGTTCTTGACCCCGCGTCCTTCCAGCAGCTCAACCCCGTCCCTGACGAGCTCTCCCGCCATGAAGTTAACGATGACCGGCTTGTCGCATTCGGCCTCGATGATGGCTCTGGCTATCTCCTCGCTGGGCAGGAAGATGGGTGGCACGCAGATGACGAGGAGGGAATCCACGTTCTCATCCCTGCAAACGACCTCGATGGTTCTCCTATACCTCTCGTAGTCGGCGTCGGCTATCAGGTCTATCGGATTCCTCGTGGAGCACTGGGGAGGAAGGAATGAGCGGAGTTCGTCGAGGGTTTCATCGCCCAGCTTAGCCATCTCAAGGCCCAGCCTTTCGAGCTTATCAGTTGCGAGAACACCCGGGCCACCTGAGTTAGTGATTACCGCGACTCGCTTTCCAGCCCAGGAGTACATCTCGAAGGCCTTGGCAGCATCGAAGAGCTCCTCCATCTCCTCGACCTCGATGGCACCGGCCTGCCTGAAGGCCGCTCTGTAAATCTCGTAGCTCCCCGCGAGCGAACCGGTGTGGGAAGCCGCAGCTCTGGCCCCACCCGCGCTCTTGCCGGCCTTGAGGATTATGACAGGCTTTCTGGCCGTCGCGTAGCGGAGGGCCTTCAAAAACCGCCTGCCGTCTTTAACGCCCTCGATGTAGAGAGCGATGACCCTCGTGTTCTCGTCGTCCGCGAAGTACTCCAGAAAGTCGCTCTCGTTCAGGTCGGATGCGTTTCCATAGGAAACGAAGGCGGAAAAACCGATTCCCTCGTCGTTGCCCATAGCTAAAGCCGCCCCTCCAAAGGCACCGCTCTGGCTGATCAGCGCTAATCCCCCGGGCCTAACGCGAACCTCAAAGGAGCCGAAGAACCGCCCGTGGACGCCGAATATTCCAGCGCAGTTGGGTCCGATGAGTCTGATGCCATGTTTTTTCGCTTTTTCAACCAACTCACGCTCAAGCTCCTCGTTCCCAACTTCGGAGAAGCCGGCGCTGATGACGACGGCGCCCTTGATGAGGGGGCCGATTTCGTCCATGAGTTCCGGAACGAACTTTGCCGGAATCGCGATTATGGCTGTGTCAACGGCCTCGTCAAGCCTCTCACGGATTTGGAGAATCCTCCCGGCGACCTCAATGGTTCCACCCTTCGGGTTGACCGGGATTATTTCACCCTCAAAGCCACCCTCCACGATGTTTCGGAGAATTTCGTAGGCTATGGCCCCCTTTTTGAACGAGCCGAACACCGCAACGCTTGAAGGGTAAAAGAAGTAATCCACATCACCACCTCCGAAAGAATCTCCACAGGCAATAAAAAAGCTTATTGGTTCGTCGCCCAAGGTACCCCCATGAGGAAGAAGTACAGAAAAGTCGTCGTGGGCGGGACCTTCGACAGGCTCCACCTCGGCCACAAGGCCCTGCTGAGGAAGGCCTTCGAGGTGGGGGAGTACGTTTACATAGGGCTGACATCTGACGAGATGATCAGGGACAAGCCCCACGCGGAAAAAATACTCCCATACGAGCTGCGTCTCAGGGATTTGATCAAGTTCCTCGAGGTCAACGGCTACTACGGCTACCGCATCATTAAGATAAACAACGCAATAGGCTTTGCTGGAGAGATGAAAAGCCTCGAGGCAATAGTAGTCAGCGAGGAGACCTACAAGGGTGCCCTGGTGGTCAACCGGGCGCGTGAGGAAAACAGGCTGAGGCCACTTGAGATAGTAACCATAGGGCTCGTGAGGAGTTCCCTCGGCTCCAAAATCAGCTCCTCCCTCATAAGGGCAGGCCTCATAGACCCGTTTGGGAGGCCGGTTTCCAGTGGAAACGAAACTCCCGAGGGAAAGACGTTTAAGCCCCCGGGTAATAACACCTACGGTGATACCAATGTCGAAGCTGAAGGAGCCAATCATAGCGATTAACTTCAAGACCTACGCCCAAGCCACGGGCGAGAGAGCCCTGAGGATAGCCAAGGCCGCCGAGAAGGTTTGGAAAGAGACCGGGATAACCATCGTGGTTGCGCCACAGCTGGCAGACCTCTACAGAATAGCCCAGGAGGTCGAGATTCCCGTCTTCGCCCAGCACATCGACCCTATAACGCCCGGAAGCCACACCGGCCATGTTCTGCCCGAGGCCGTGAAGGAGGCCGGAGCGGTGGGGACGCTCCTCAACCACTCCGAGAACAGAATGGTTCTGGCGGATCTGGAGGCCAGCATAAGGCGCGCCGAGGAAGCCGGACTGATGACGATGGTTTGCTCAAACAATCCAGCCGTTAGTGCTGCGGTGGCGGCACTCGGGCCGGACTACGTTGCAGTCGAGCCGCCCGAGCTGATAGGAACCGGCATTCCTGTCAGCAAGGCCAAACCGGAGGTCATAACCAACACAGTCGAGCTGGTTAAAAGGGTCAATCCGGACGTCAAGGTTCTCACGGGCGCGGGAATTTCCACTGGAGAGGACGTCAAAAAGGCCCTTGAGCTCGGAAGCGTTGGAGTTCTCCTCGCGAGCGGTGTAACCAAGGCCAAAGACCCGGAGAAGGCGATAAGGGATCTGGTGTCGCTGATACTCTGAGCCCTTTTCAACTTTTTCTGGAGCAGAATGGGCTTAAGATTTATAAGTGGAGATTCGGCTTTTCTATCGGGCAGCCCCGTGGTGTAGCGGCCAAGCATGCGGGACTTTGGATCCCGCGACCCGGGTTCGAATCCCGGCGGGGCTACCACACAAACTTCGCCTGCGCGAAGTTTGACCAAGGTTCGTAGCTCCTTTTAAAAGGCTAAAGTCTGAGTGATTTTCTACCCGAACGGTTGTTTCAAGTGAGAGAACTTTTCAAGTTGCTCCTTGATAGGGGTTTAACTTTAAAATCGACGCCCAAAGGGCCTCAAAAGAGAGCAAACCCCGTGTAAAGGTCTGTTTAAACGTGTTCTCCTTGAGAAAACGAGCCTTCTGAGTGCAAAATCCTTGTATTATGGTCTTTTAGAGGGTGAGCTACGTGCTTTTGGTGAAGCTTTTTCCAAAAGCTTCCTAAAACGCGAACTCCTCCACGCCAAAGCTCTCCACGACCCTCTCGAAGTCCGTCTCCGGAGCGTAGGTAAAGCCGCACGTGGTGCACTTAAGGACGCCGTTCTCCTCGCTCAGAGGCGAGAAGCAGACGGGACAGCGGTACTCCTCGCGGCTGAGCCCCTCGTAAACCTCGTCCTTCATGACGAGCAGGTTGAGCTCACTCTCCCAGTCCTCGTGCAAAAGCCCCCAGTAAGGAACCTCGACCGGGTAAAAGTCCTCAAGGATGAGCGCTTTAATCCCGATGCCCTTAACACCCGGCGGGAGCTTGCCGGTCGGCTCTATGCTCACCACGTACTGGTCGTAGAACTCGATGTGCTCCGCCCTAACCGTAAGACCGCGCGAGAGCCTTGAGCGGAGGGGAATGAGCTGGAGGAAAAGGCTTTCCCTTTCAACGTCCCAACTGGCGCTTACAGAGACGCTCCCCTTCGTGAAGAACCGGGTGATGTAGCGGTCGTCCCTCTCTTCGCCGGCAAGGTGAAAACCCAGCTTGCCCATCGCCCTTCCAAGGAAGTTCGGCCGAGGGAGCTTCCGATGGTTGATTAGATACTCCCCTATCCATCCCGCGAGGGGCATAGAATAGCCTATGAACACCTGCCTCTGAACCCGCAGGTAGGCCACGCTGGGGAGCAATTTGAACCCTGGGTTCATTCCCATCAAAGAAAGAGCGGCGTAATGATATATATGATTAACGGAAAGGCTAGGAGCCGAAGAACTCGTCGAGGCTTATGCCCTTCTTTTTCTTCTTCATGGCGGCCTTTTCCTTCTTGACCGCCTTCTCGAACCCCTGCGATGGCTTTATCTTCTTCTCAGAGCGCTTGGAGGCCTTTTTGGATTCCTTCTTTTTCTCGGCATTGGACTTCTTCTTGAGCTTTCCGTTCGCCTTCAGCTCGTCGAGGTAGCCGTTTTTGCCGTTGGACTTTCCGGTACGGGCCTTTATCATCTTCTCGCACACGTCGGCCGAGAAGCCCATAAGCGTCCTCTGCCTCTCCGGGAAGACGTTCTCGAAGAGGGACTTTATGTCCTTCTCGGTCAGACATATCCTCTGCCTCGTGTAGTCGAGCACGTTGTACTTCGTGACGAGCATCTTCGCGGTTGGCAGGTACTTCTCTATGGCGCCCTTGCTGACGGTGAGGACTATCTTACCGCCGCACTTCGGGCACTTGCCGGTGAGGGGCGGTCTCCTGTATTTGGTGTTGCACTTGACGCAGCGGAACTCCTGACGGGTGAAGCTCCTCAGGTTGCCCCTCAAATCCGGGACGAGGTGGGAGTTAATTATCGTTTCGGCAACGTGGTGCTCGTCCACCGCGCGGATGCGCTCAGCGAGGGCGAGCTGGCGCTCCACCTTCTCGACCATATCGCCGAGCTGTTTGTACAGGCTCATCTTCGGGCCGAGGCCGATGTCATCGGTGTCGTGGGTGAACTTCAGCCCCTCGTACATCTCCGGTTTGCCGAGCCTGTCCTCAACACGCTCGATGAACTTTATCTCCTTGGGCGATTTCATCTCGTAGGTGGCGCCGTAGAATTCAAGGGGATAGTAGCGGACCACGTCCATGTTGTGAACCTCACTGTCCACCTCGCGCGGGTCGAGGCGTGTGGTAACGACGAGCGGAGCGTCCATCTTGCCGCCGCGCTTCTCGGGCAGGTAGTACTTGCTGAAGTTAAGCAGTGCGTCGAGGAGGAGCATGACAGCATCCTCATCCCCGTCACAGTTGCGCCTTTTAGCTGCATGATAGTACGGGTGAGCGTAGCCCACCAGAACGTCCGAAAAGCCGATTATCCTTCCGATGATTCCGGCCGAGGTGTGTGGGGCTAAACCTATAACGAGGTGCCCGACGAGGTCCTCCATCTTCTCGGCGTTGTAGAACCTCGGCAAACCGTAGAACTTCTCGAGGAGGTCGTCTATGAAGCGGGCCACCTTGAGGAGATACCTCCCAGCCTCGTAGGGCAGTATGACGTCCTGGACTTTAAGCTCGAGTATCTGGTCGTCCCGCTCAAGGGGCTTGCCCTCGAAGTCGTGGGTGTAGCCGAGCTCGCGGAGCTTCTCCACGCTCGTGCCTATCTCCCTCGGCTTGAAGTGGGTTATTGGCGCGTCGGTGGCGTCGAAACGAATGGTACCATCTTTAAAGACGTAGACGTCGTTTTTGGCCCTTAAAAGGCCCTTCTCAAGCGGTTCTGCCATCTTAAAGCCGGAGGTCATACCCTGGACGCCCTTCAGCCTGTCGATGCCGTAGACCTTGACGTTCTCCATTGCGGCGCGGAGAAGCTCGGAGGGCTTTATGGTCCTCCTCGCGTAGGGCTTAAGCTCGGTTCCGCACTTCGGACAGCGGAAGTCAAAGTTCTCGGCCTCACCCTGCGAGTAATCAACGTTGCACTTGGCGCAGTGCCAGAGGAGCTCCTTCCGTGTCCCACAGCGCGGGCAGATGTGCTCAGGCCCTGTGTGACCGCATTCAGGGCACTTGAAGAAGGCTATCTCCACGCTGGTGACCTTTCCCTCCTCGGCGGCCTTCTTTATGTCACGCGAGCTTCCACCGGCGAGGCCTATGGGGAAGAGAACCTGCACCGGCGGCTTCATCTTCCTCTCCTTGGCTTTCTCCGGCCTCCCCATTCTCGCCCCAATCCAGCTTATTCCCCTGTCCCTGAGCTTTATCCTGTTGTTTTCGTTGATGATGTCTATGGTGGTGTGGAAAGGCTTGGCTTTGAACTCCCACTCGAGGTTGCCGAGGGGAACGAGCAAAGCGGCACTCCAGGGGTAGTCGATTACTATGACCTTTTTCCTGCCCTCGGTCCGCTCAAGCCTGTGGGGGAGGCCGAGGAGTTCAAGGTAGCGTTTGATTTTGGGGTCGTTGTCAAGGGTCACTCTCTTAGCAAATTTAAGCTTTCTGAACTCCCCCCATTCGATTTGAGCACCCACAAGGGCCCTCTGGAGCTTCTCAACCTCCTCCGGCTCCAGCGTGTTCCAGTAGAGGGTGTAGTACGGGTGAAGGGGAATATCAAGAACCTTGGAGATGTGTATCGCCTGCTCAACGCTCGGCCTCACGCGGAGGGGGTCCTTGAGGAGCTTCTCCAAGAACTCCGGGTCGAGTTCAATGTATTCCGCCGCCTCCTCGATGGCCTCGCGCGGGTTGTCGGAGAAGGGCTTAAGCTCGACCTCGTAGGTCTCGGCTATGGCCCCTACCAGCTCCTGAATCCACCATTCCTCCGAGTAGTTGGCGGGAAGAAGGGTCTGGTTGTTCTCCACGAAGTCTCCGAAGTTCACAAGGGCATCGCCAACGTAGAGTATCTCCTCCAGCCTGTCGCGGACCTTGAGGGCGGTCTCGTAGTCGTCCACGCGTATAACGCTCCCGTCCTTGAGCTTGACTATCGGCCCCTCGACCGTCGTTGCGGGGGTTACGATACAGCCCTTGCCGGGCCTTTCCGTCTTCATCTGGGTTCCAATCGCTATGAACTCGTCGAGGAGGAGCATGGTGGCGGGGTTGACGCTCCAGGTGGCGAATCCGCTGACGCGGGAGCGGCCGTAGCGCAGACGGAAGCCGCCGTTCTCGGAGGGCTCGGCGAAGAGCGGCCGTCCACCGATTATCTCCTTCGTGTACTTCTTGTTGGGGGCGATGTTGGCCTTAAAGCGCTCGTAGAGCTCGTAGTAGAAGCCTTTCTCAACTTTTTCGGCAACTTCCTCCCTGGCGCCGGAATCCTCGGCTTTGGATTCGGAAGATTTGGAATCATCCGCCTTCTTGCCCTTTTCTTTGGCATCAACGAACTCCTTTATCCAGTCCCAGCCGTCAACGCCCATCTTGTCTATGTACTTGACGAGCTTCTTCGCCTTCTGGAGGACACCCTCGGCGAGGACGAGAATCGCACCGCCGCGCAGGTGGTTGGTTTCAACGCCGGGAACGTCGCGGTGGGAAACCTCGACTTTATCCGTTTCTTCACCGGTGATCTCGATGGGAATGTTCTTCATAGCCAGCCTTACCTCATCGGCCTCGGGATGGTACTGCAGGCGCGTGACGGCGCGGTGGTAGAGGTCGATCTCCTCCACCATCCTCTCTATGTGCTTCTCGCTGGGCTTGAAGCGGTCGAGGCCGAGCTTCTTCCTGACGTAGTCTCCGACGAGGACGCTAAGGGCCTGGGCCGTTCCTCCGGAGCTCCTGATGGGGCCCGCGTAGTAAAGGGCCAGGTATTCGGAATTGTCTCCCCACTCGTTCCTCTTGACCTTGACGTCGGCTATTCCCTCCAGGGGGGCGGAGACGATTCCCTCGGTGAGGATGGCAAGGGCGGTTCTAACGGCCTGCTCGGCGTAGCGCTCCTTGCTCCCAAGGTCACCGAACTTACCGTCTATAATCTCGTCAACGACCTTTAGGGCGGCCAGTTCTTTACCGTACTCCTTAACAAGAACGCGTATCCTCTCGGCCACGCCCTTCGGACCGACGAGGCTCTCAACACGGCCGGCCATGTCGGTCGCCTGGGGGACCTCTACATCTAAGCTCGGATCCTTCCCCTGTTCACGGGCCTTTCTCGCCACCTCGTAAGCCCGGTCTATCTCGCGCTGGAGGGATTCAAAGTAGGCTTTCATTTCATTGGAATAAAGCTCCATAGAAATCACCCCCACAAAACAGCCCAATGACCATCAAAAGAAGGGCGAAATAAAAAAACGGCATACCACATAAGTCGGCCAAGGAGATACCGCCTAGTCTGGCGGTACCTCCATTTCAGTTTTATGTTGCTCCAAATAAAAACTTTTCGAAAATCCAGAAAGCTATTCATAGGCGGAATCACCCCCATAAAGAGAGACAAGTTCTCTAGCGTTGAGATGTTCAAGAGGGAATCCCAAAAGGCGAAGATACTCAGCTATCTGCCTGCCGTGTTCACCAAGAGAGACGATAACACCACCAGCTGACAAGTGCTTAAAATCCTCTGTAAAGGAAAGGATCTTGAAGGAGCCCTCACGTTCTTCAACATATCTAAGAATGTACTCATAAACGGGAGAGGCTTCAACCAGTTTTCTCTCATCCTTCCCATGTAACAGGCCTACCGAGGACAGTTCAGGAATCAGGTAAACAATCGGAAATGGACGATAGAGAAGGGGATTTATTTTAACCGAGGGATCATTATAAACAATATGGCCCAGGTCTCGATTTCCAACGTGATAGATTCTAAATCTATCGTCGTTAAATCCAAAGGGTTTTAGATACGATTTTAGCTCGCTAATATCAGGTTTTTTGTTCCTCAGTTTTATTATAGTTCCAATGTAGCCCAACAATAGATCAGCTGCGGAGATAAGCAAATTAACTTTATCCCCGTTGGGAACCACGTAAACCTCGTTGTTCTTGCACAACTCGTTCCATGCAGGAGTTTCCGGAGAGGTTGAGAAACTGTCTACATAAATTCTAGCGCGTTTAATCCCGACCCGATGAATGACAGTCCAGGCAGGAATATATGCAAAATATGACTTAAGTGTACTTTCAATAAACGTTTTTACACTCACGGGCTTTGCTTTTCCAGGGAGAGAGATCCCCGACGTCCCAAACGAAGCAAAAACAAAATTAACATAGAGACCCGAGGTGTTTACAACATCATTAACAAAATCCCTCAAAAAAAGCATGTACTCTTTCAACTCGGATCCATCCATCAAAATTCCCCGAACGTCTACCGATGCAAAAACTCTCCGTGGAGTATAGACACTATAGCGGGACTTAAATCGCTCCATAAACTCGTAGTAGAGCTCTCTGAAAACTGGATAATCCGAATCTCTAATACCAACAGCAACTCCAATCCGACTAAGGAATGAACCTCGCCTACCAACAAGCTTAAGAATGTCCTCATCAGAGCCAAAAAGCCATTGCATCGTTCAAACCCCCTCACAGTACTGGTCAAACCCCACAACGGCCCTCAGGCGGGCGGTTTCGACGTCTATTATGGGCACCCTGGCGGGTGTTGGCATGATGTTCACCATCTTCTGGAACTCCGTCTGGGCCTGCCAGGTTCCGGTGTTTATCAGAAAAACGCCGTTGTACATCTTGTACTGCATAACGTGGACGTGACCGGCCTGGAAGAGGTCTGGAACGGATTCTATAACGAGGGTATCCTCCGAATCCGGTGCGACGGGCACCTTCTCCCCGAAGGTCGGCGCAAGGTGGCGGAGTTTGAGCAGGTCGAGCATGGCCTCGGCCGGCCTGTGGTGGCTCCTGTTCGGGATGAAGCTGACGACGTCCTCTATGCCGCGCCCGTGGGCGATGAGAAAGTCGCGTCCGTGAAGCCTCACGACGGCAGGGTTGCTTATCATGACGGCGTTCTTGAGTTTTTTGAGGGGGCGGGCGTACTCATCGTAGAACCCCGGCTGGGGTAGGGCGGTTCTGGCGGCATCGTGGTTGCCCGGGCCGATGAACATGGTTATGTGGTCGGGCACGTTGCGGAGGAGGTTCGCCAGGGCCGCGTACTGATCGAAGATGTCCGGAATCTCCAGCTCGTTGTACTGGCCGGGGTAGATGCCGATTCCATCGACGACATCGCCGGCGATTATCATGTACTTTATCCTGCTCACGAGCTCCTCCTCGGCGCGGTTGTTCACCTCACCGTTGAGCCACTCGAGGAAGCGTTCAAAGGCCTTCTCGCAGAACTTGTTGCTTCCCACGTGGATGTCGCTGAGGAGGATGGCGTAAACCTTCTCCTCGAGCGGAGGCTTGTCGCGCTTGAACTTCGGAACGTCCGGGAGGTAGATCCGGTTGGCGAAGAATATGCCCCTCCCCGAGTAGCGGCCGCGGAAGGCTATAACGGAATCGGGCATTATCTGGAAGAACTTCTTGCTCTCCTCGTTGTTGCGGTTTATGAAGACCTTGATTATCCCAGTGCTGTCCTCGACCTCAAACATGAATCCCTTAGCCGTCTCGCGCTTGCTGTTGATGAGACCGATGATGGTTACCTCCTCGTCCCCTCCCACGTAGCCCAGCTTCCCTATGTCTATGACGCTGCCGAGCTCGGGGTTCTCGCGGAGGATTCTGCGCATCTTTCTCAGCCGGCTTTTGAAGTAGTCCGAGTACACCTTGACGATTATCTCGCCCTCCTTGCTGGCGGCGCTCTTGACCTTGGGAACCTCGAACTTCACATTCTTGACGTCGAAGACGAGCTCCCAGTCATCCTCTATCTCCCTCGCACGATAGTGGAAGCCCTCCCTGGGCGCTATAACAACATCCGCGTACGTCGAGTAGCTCTTCTCCTCGGGAACCTCCTCGCCGACGTAGGCTATCGGCACCCCGTAGTCACCGTAAACTATCTTGGGCTTCACACCGTTCCCGTTCTCGTCGGAGTAGTAGGATTCATCGTCAGTGTAACCGTTTCCGTTCTCGGGGAAGGCAGAGCCAGCAACCACGGCCTGGCCCCCTGCGGCTGGTTCGGACCGCAACACAGCACCGTTCTCCATCGGAAACGTCTCGAGGGGGGCATCCTCCCCGGCGGTCCCAGCGGACACGTTTTCCCCAACGGGCCCCTCCCCATCACCGCCGGCAGGCAGAGTTCCAGTGGAAATTAAACTCTCTCCCCCGGAATATTCGGATTGTTCTGGCTCAGATACGCCAAAAGACGCAGTTTCCACCGCAGATTCATCGGGATTTCCAGTGGAAATATAGGTTGGTGGTTCCCCTCCAGAAGAGCCCATCACGTCGCCGGGTTCAGCAACATGAACCCCATCCGGGACCCTCTCAGCAAAATCGGAAGATCCTTCCGGCAGTTCATCAGATTCTCCAGATTCGAGGGGGATTTCTTCGACAGTCTCCTGGAGCTCGGGGGGACCCTCGCCGGCGGGGGGTTCCAGTGGAGCAGGCCCCTTCCCGCCGAGGAACTCCTTCGCAATGGCCGAGTCTATGACAAACGTGCCCCTGGCACGGGCGAACTTTATCAGCTCGGCGAGAGTGAAGTCCTTCTTATAGCTATCCACGAGAAGGTAGTAAGCCGAAGGGGTGATTAGATAGCGATTGGCCATTAAATCCTCGATCAAACCCATCAGAGCAGCCTCCTCTGGCGGGACATGCTCACCGTCAGCATGGTCTGAAGCTGGGAATCGTGTCTGTATATGTTCTTGACCTTATAAGGTGTTACGTTGAGCCTTATCTCCTTCGTCCTGCCGTAGCGGCCCTTGCTGACGACCTTGGCGTTGATGATGCCGAGCATGTCGAGCTCGTTTATCAGGTC
This sequence comes from Thermococcus sp. JdF3, assembly GCF_012027495.1. Classification (NCBI taxonomy): domain Archaea; kingdom Methanobacteriati; phylum Methanobacteriota; class Thermococci; order Thermococcales; family Thermococcaceae; genus Thermococcus; species Thermococcus sp. JdF3. The sequence continues at coordinate 84,404 of NZ_SNUK01000005.1, forward strand.
GCTCACGCGCCTCTGGGTAAGGGGTTCGAGGTCGATGTGGTCGCAGAGGGACATGTAAACCGAGTAAACGTCGCCCGTGTTGGCGGGCAGTTCGCCGTTCTCGTCCAGGAGGACTATTGCGTAGAGCAGAACCTTCGAGTGGAGCGGAAGGGTCTTTATGACCTCCTCCATGGTGTCCTGTTCTATCTTCTCCTGGGCCTTCCAGACGTGCCTCTCCGTGACCTTGCTCGCGCCCTCGCGCTCCGCTATCTCACCCGCAACGCGGAGCAGGTCAAGGGCCCTTCTCGCGTCGCCGTGCTCCCTCGCGGCCAGGGCGGCACACAGGGGGACGACGCCGTCGTCGAGAACGCCCTCGTTGAATGCGTCGCCCGCACGCTGCATCAGAATATCCCTGAGCTGGTTGGCATCGTACGGGGGAAAGACGACCTCCTCCTCGCTCAGGCTCGAGAGGACGCGCGCATCGAGGTACTCCTTGAATTTGAGGTCGTTTGAGATGCCTATGATGCTCACCTTCGCAAGGCCCAGCTCGGTGTTTATCCTCGTGAGGGAGTAGAGGATGTCATCGCCGCTCTTTTTGATTAACTTGTCAATCTCGTCCAGGACTATTATGACAAAGCGCTCACGGGCGTCGATTACCTCCTTGAGCCGGGCATAAACCTCATCTGTGGGCCAGCCCACGAGGGGAACCTCAACGCCGCTCTCGTTCTTAAAGTGGTTCACGATGTTCGCCAGAACGCGGTACTGGGTGTCCACTATCTCGCAATTGATATAGATAACGTCCACCGGAATCTCATACTTATCGGATATCCTCTTCAGCTCGTCGGTAACGAATTTTATGGTAACCGTCTTGCCCGTTCCCGTCTTCCCGTACACAAAAACATTCGAAGGCGTCTCGCCACGGAGGACGGGAACCAGAATATGAGCCAGCTCCTCAATCTGCTCGCGCCTGTGGGGGAGCTCCTTAGGGGTATAACTGTGTCTGAGAACCTCTTTATTCTTGAATATCTTCTTGGCGTGAAGGTACTTCTCGAAGATTGAATCAATGTAATTGTCGTCCATTCTCACCACCCATTCCAATGGAAATCCAGGCCGGTTATTGATTATTGTGCAAACCCAAATGATTGATTTTGCCAATTAAGCGATTAAAGACATTTAGTATTGACTATTTCCCATAGTCATTTGCCAGATTTTGAACATCAGACACATATTCCAGAGGAAGCACTGGATGCAGAGGAAAGCATAGATATTCGAGGTCATGGGTTTATATGCGTTGTTGAACAGGGGGATGTAAAAAGAGGATGAGAAAACAGAAGAGATGATCAAAGAGAACCAGCCAGCGTCACGCCTCTTCCGGCCCAGATTTTTCCCGGGTGACCTCAAGAACGGAATCCAGAAGCCCCCTTGCTTCCGCTTCGTCGAGTCCGACTTTAACGGTCAGGAACTCCATGAGCTGCTCGTAGGTGTAACCCTTCTCCACCCTCTCCAGGAGCATGTAGAGTATGCGGTCGAAGACCCTCTCCACAAATTCCTCCTCAAGACCCAGGGCCTCCACGCCGGACAGAAGTCCTATCGCCAGGGCGGTGAGGGCGTCGTTGAACTCCTCCTTGCCAAGGGTCTTCTTGTCGAGGTCAACACGGATGTTGACGACGTCGTTGGGCCTCCCAAGGCTGAACTTCATCATGTATATCCTATCGTTCAGCTCAAGAAGGGTGTGGTAAACGTAGAGCCTGTCCTCATCGTTCATGCCGTAGGTCTCAAGGCTCGTCGGGATCACAAGGTGAACAAACCCGTCTGAGAACATGACCACGAGGGTGAAAGGCATTTTCGGATGCTCGGCCACGTACACGGACTCGTCAACCGCCTTGACATCCCAGGGGAGATCAACTATGTCGGCGGCATCTTCTCTGCCCGTCCTGAGCCACTCAAGAATCTGTGTTTCAATATCATCCATAACGAACCACCTCATATTATTAAACCCCAAGGTGTTAATAAGGGTTTCCATCCAGAACTTCCAAACAAATATGTCGAACCCACAATGTTCAAAAAGCACACAAATGGATACACTCCTCAGGGAATTCATCAGGGCATACCTCCCCGGCATCCACGAAAAGGGCAGCCATCGGCAGGTCCAAGAGAAAAAGCAAAAGCGGTGGACATCAAAAATATCCAACATCCTTCTCGCGACCATCCACGGAGCGTTTCGCTGCGAAAACCTCATCCAGGAGGTTCCGCGCGTCCTCCACACTCATGCCAACCTTAACGGTTAGAAACTTCATCAGCTCCTCCCTGCTGGCACCCTTATCCACCCTGTCCACAACCATACCGACGATACGATCGAATATCTCGCGGGCGAATGCCTCCTCAAGACCCAACGCAGAGACAGCGGAGAGAAGCCCAATGAGGAGTGCGGTGAGGGCGTCGTTGAACTCCTCCTTCCCCAGTGTTTTCTTATCCAGGTCAACGCGGAGGTACACATCATCGTTCATTCCCGACAGGGTGAACTTCATCATGTTCACCTGGTCGTTGAGGCGGAGGAGGGTGTGGTAGACCTTCAACCGGTCTTCATTGGCCATCGAGAAGGTCTCCAGCCCCAGTGGAACCAGGAGATGAATGAACCCCTCTGAAAAGACCACCAGGAGGGAGAAAGGCATCCTGGGATGTTCAGCCACGTAGGTGTTGGGTTGAATCGCCTTAACGGACCACGGCAGGTCCACTATGTCCTCCGCGGTATCATCACCCGCTTTCAGCCACCCAAGAACCCGAACCTCGATGTCGTCCATGGAAACCACCGAAGAATACTATGCGATGTAGGTTAATTAACTTTGCACTTGAAACGGCACAGGCAAACCCGAGCCTTCGTTCTCCACAGGAAGCAAAGGGGTTAAGCGCCCATAACTGTACAGCGGAATTTTAGGTTTGTAAATGTTCAGATGAAATCAAACGATCATTTCCACTGAAAGGTGAATGAACTTAAATGAACATTAAAATGCGGACATTGGTGGACTGTTTTAGGCATTTATGGTAAACAAAAGTGTTTTGCAATTTAGAAAAGTTAAACACTTCAATACCCCCTGGGAGTTTTATTTCCACTGGAACCCGGTTTTGGCTACTCCCACAATTTTTTGTCTTTTTGGTGAAACTCTCCCACTTTCTTTTGAACTTTTGGTATTTATACATTTTCATGAACAATGTTCATAAAATTCAAAAATCTCTGAATAGTAATGAACAAAAGACCACAAAACTCAGAGCCTGTTTTTAAATCCGCTTGTTTGATGTTCGAAAGATTGTTTATAAACGCTTCTTTCATCTTTCTAGCCGTGAAAATCCGTCCATCTCCAAAACTGGGTTCCAGTGGAAATGAAACTCTGGGGGGTCTTTCAGATGGACATCGAAAAAGACCTTTGTTTCCACTGGAAAAAATACTCCATCCGTGGACTTCTCGGAGCAGTGATGATAGTTTTTTAAAACCTCCCCTGTAACTTATAACCATGATCCCGGTACCTCTCGTTCGAAGACTTCTCAGAATGAAGGTTAAGGTCAGCAGAAACCGGCTCCTTCAAATAGCGGCACTTGTACTCCTGCTGGCTGGTATTTTTGCGTTCCTGTTTGTGTATTTCGAGGATGTGGATTTTTACACGGCTTTTTACTGGGCCGTCATAACGATGGCCACAATTGGGTACGGCGATATAACGCCGCAGACCGAGGCCGGCCGCGCCGTGGCTATGGTCGCTGCCGTTGCAGGAATCTCGACGTTTACGGCCCTCGTTTCGATTCTGGCTGAATACTTCATTTCATCGTCTCTGAGGAGGATGATGGGCATGCACAGCGTTAGGTATTCTGGACACTACGTGATAATCGGTCGCGGGAGCAGCATCCCGAGCTGCGTGGATGAGCTCATGGCCGCGATTTCCAGTGGAGAGGTGGAGATGCGGCCCATAGTGGTGGTATTCCCCGACGAGAGCGAGCGGAAGAAGGTTGAGCTTCCAGAGGAAGTGGAGGTCCTCATCGGCGACCCGACCAACCCCGAGACACTCGAACGCGCCCACGTGCGGGAGGCGTCCTACGTTATCCTCGCCCTTGAGGACGACTCGAAGTCCGTCTTCACCACCCTAATGGTGAAACGCATGTCCGGAGCGAAGGTCTTCGTCGAGGCCCTCCGGGGGGAGAGCCTTGAGCTGCTGAGGCAGGCCGGGGCTGACCGGGTGATACTCAGCAGGAGCCTGGCTGGAAGGCTTCTCGCGAGCTCCGTTTTTGAGCCCGAGGTGGTGGACGTCATAGACGACCTGACCACCGCCGCCGGTGGCTACGATATCTCCGTTCTGGAGCGCAGGGATTTATGGGGCGTCCCGTACGTGGAGGCCATGAAACGCCTCCGCAGTGATGGCTACTTCCTATTGGGGTACTACCGGGGGAAGCCGGTTCTCAATCCTGCGCTGGATGAGGAGATTCCCAAAGGCTCCAGACTGATCGTCATAAAGCCCGGCTCTTCCAGTGGAAAAAGGTGAGCGGGTTGCTCCATTACCCTTACCGCCGGATTGCGTATTCAATCCCTACTAAAACGGTCCAGCAAGGGCGTGAATTCCTGGTATCTCCGGATATCCGGCACTTTTATCTTGCGCTCCATCGGAAAGAAAAGTATATAACCCTTCGGCTTTTTACCCCTATGAAAGGTAGCCGTAGCGGGTGAGTGAGATGCCGAGGAAAAAGAAGGCTGAGGATGAAATAAAAGAGCTCGAAGAGTTTGAGGAGCTCGATGTCGTTGAGGAGTCCCCATCAAGCTCAACCAAGAAAAAGAAGGAGAAAGAGATAAAGACCCTTGAGGATCTGCCGGGTGTTGGCCCTGCCACCGCCGAAAAGCTCCGTGAGGCAGGTTATGACAGCATAGAGGCCATAGCCGTCGCCTCCCCAATGGAACTCAAGGAGATTGCCGGGATAAGCGAGGGTGCGGCGCTTAAGATAATCCAGGCCGCGAGGGAGGCCGCCAACATAGGTACGTTCATGCGTGCCGACGAGTACATGGAGAGGAGGAGTACCATCGGTAAGATTTCCACTGGAAGCAAGAGCCTTGACAAGCTCCTCGGGGGAGGCATAGAGACCCAGGCAATAACCGAGGTCTTCGGAGAGTTCGGCAGCGGGAAATGCTTTGCAAAGGACACGAGGGTTTACTACGAGAACGACACCCTCGTCCACTTCGAGACCATCGAGCAGATGTACGAGAAGTACCGGGGGCTCGGCGGAGAGGTTCCGATGGATACCGGCTTTGCCGTTCCACTGGAAACGGTCAGCGTTTACACCTTCGACCCCGGGACCGGCGAGGTCAGGCGCACCAGGGCGGCCTACCTTTACAGGGAGAGGGTTAAAAAGCTCCTTCAGATCGCGCTCTCCCGCGGCAGGGTTCTGAAGATCACTGCCGTCCACCCGGTTCTCACCCTCAGGAACGGCCTTGAGTGGGTGAGGGCAGGGGAGCTCGCGCCCGGCGATGTTGTCGTTGGGGTCAGGGAGGTGCCGGCGAACTCCAATCCAGTTCCAGTGAACAGGGCCTATTTCCTCGGCCTCTTCGTTGCGGAGGGTACCGCAAATCCCCTTTCCATAACGACGTCCTCGGAGAAGCTGAAGGATGTAATTGTGAGGTTCATTAAGGAGCACGACGGCTACGAGCCGACGGTTGAAGTCAGGAGGGGCCTCTACAGGATTCTGCTCCGGAAGAAAACCGCCGAGTGGCTTGGAAACCTGGCCGGCTCAACGGCCGGAACCAAAGCCATCCCCGATGAGGTGCTGAACGGCGACAGGGACGCCGTGGTCAGCTTCCTCGCTGGCTACCTGGACGGCGACGGACACGTCTCCAAGTCCCACGTTGAGTTCGTGACCAAGAGCAGGGAGCTGATGGAGGGGCTGACCTTCCTCCTTAAGCGCCTTGGCATCTCGCCATCGGTTTCAACAAAAACGGTGAACGGTGAGACCTACTACCGTCTCTTCATAACCGGCGAGGACAGGGAAACCTTTGCGGAGGTCATGTCGAGGTCCCTGCTCAAAGGCGGAAGCCTCCCGTCGGGTGGCGTTGGGAGGTATCCACCGGCGGTTGCCCGGTACCTTGCTTCCCTCTACGCCGAGTTCCGCCTGCCCAAGAGGGACGGCGAGACGGCCTACCATATCCTGACGAGGAAGCGCGACGTCTGGTTCACCGAGGGAACCCTGGAGGGGATCAGGGAGTACTTTGTGGGAGCCCTCGAAGCCCTTGAACGCGCCGAGGACGCCCTTTCCAGGGGCGAGAAGCCCGAGCTCCCCTTCCCGTGGACGAACCTCACGCGGTACGGCTTCACCGAAAGGCAGGCTTCAAACTACCGCACCCGCGGACTGCCGAAGAGCCCGGAGCTTAGGGAGCGCGTCGTGAGCGCTCTACTGGAGGAGATAGCCAGGCTCAGGAAGGTCGCACTCGGGGCCATAGAGTTCATAGAGACCGTCAAAAAGCTTGAGTTCCACGAGGTCGAGTCCGTCGAGCTGATCGATTACAATGACTGGGTCTACGACCTGGTTGTGCCGGAGACCCACAACTTCATAGCCCCCGATGGGCTGATTCTCCACAACACCCAGCTCGCCCACACTCTGGCTGTCATGGTTCAGCTCCCTGGGGAGGAGGGCGGTCTTAACGGCTCTGTCGTTTGGATAGACACCGAGAACACCTTCAGGCCGGAGAGAATAAGGCAGATAGCCGAGGCCAGGGGCCTCGACCCTGACGAGACGCTCAAGAACATCTACGTTGCGAGGGCGTTCAACAGCAACCATCAGATGCTTCTCGTCGAGAGGGCCGAGGAGATAATCAAGGAGAAGGCCGAGACAGAGAGGCCGGTGAAGCTGCTGGTCGTTGATTCACTCATGGCTCACTTCAGGAGCGAGTACGTCGGCAGGGGAACGCTTGCGGAAAGGCAGCAGAAGCTGGCCAAGCACCTCGCCGACCTGCACAGGATAGCCGACCTCTACGACATAGCGGTCTTCGTCACCAACCAGGTGCAGGCGAAGCCGGATGCCTTCTTCGGCGACCCTACAAGGCCGGTTGGCGGCCACATACTGGCCCACAGCGCGACCCTGAGAATCTACCTGAGGAAGGGTAAGGCAGGTAAGAGGGTCGCCAGGCTCATAGACAGCCCGCACCTGCCCGAGGGAGAGGCGATCTTCAGGATAACCGACAAGGGCGCCGAGGACTGAGTTAGTTTTTTAACCCTTCTTCTTTTACCTCACTCCATGTCAAAGGTTGATGCCGTTCAGAACCCCTCCCGCGATGAGCTTCTGAGGATAGTTGACTCCGCCCTGTCGTCCGAGGCAATGCTGACCATATTCGCCCGCTGTAAAGTTCACTACGACGGCCGGGCGAAGAGCGAGCTCGGCTCCGGGGACAGGGTGATAATAATCAAGCCCGACGGTGCCTTTCTCATCCACCAGAGCAGGAAGAGGGAGCCCGTGAACTGGCAGCCGCCGGGGAGCTTCGTGACCGTCGAAGAAAGGGATGGGGTGGTAATTCTCCGTTCCGTGAGGAGGAAGCCGAAGGAGGTACTTGAGGTTGAGCTTGAGGAGGTTTACCTCGTTTCAATGTTCCGGGCGGAGGACTACGAGGAGCTTGCTTTAACCGGCAGTGAGGCCGAGATGGCGGAGATGATATTCAATAACCCCCAGCTGATTGAACCCGGCTTCAAGCCCCTTTTCCGGGAGAAACAGATCGGCCACGGCATAGTTGACATTCTCGGCCGCGACAGGGATGGTAACCTCGTCGTCCTTGAGCTGAAGCGCAGGAAGGCCGACCTTCACGCCGTGAGCCAGCTGAAGCGCTACGTTGAAGCCTTGACCAGGGAGCACGGAGACGTTAGGGGAATCCTCGTTGCCCCGTCCCTGACCTCTGGTGCCAAAAAACTCCTTGAAAAGGAGGGCCTTGAGTTCCGGAAGGTTCAGCCGCCGAAGAGGGAAAAGCTCGGCAGGGGGAGGCAGAAGACCCTGTTTTAGCCCATGTCCATCTCCTGCGGCAGCATCTCCCTGACCCTGACGACCAGCACCGTGTTCCTCTTTTTCACTTCAACTATCCTGCCGAGGCCGAGGAGCCTCACCTGCGCCCTGCACACGGTTACTTCCCTCTCGTCGCTCTCCTCCCAGGGAATCCGCTGCTCCATGCTCTCCATGCGGAGTATCTCCGCGAGGAGCCCCTCGGTGCCTACAGTGACATCCTGGAAGGTCTCGTAGGTGAGGAAGACCCTTCCGAGCTCGCGCGCCCTTTCGAGCGCGATAACATTCCTCGCGCCCCTTATCTCAAGGGTTTTGTACGGGCTCCTCAAAAGCTCGTCAAGAACCCGTCTCGCGATTCCGGATAGGGTTATCGCCTCCATGCTCTCACCTCACAGGTATATGCTCTCATACTGCTTCTCTGCCTTTCTCCTTGCCTGCTCCATCTGCTCATGCATCTTCCTCAGCTGGGCCTCTATCATCTCCGCCTCCTTGAGCAGGGGCTCCGTTGAGACCTCTATCGGTGTCAGCTTCTTCAGAACCTCTATGACGTTTGCAGCAGCCCTCGGGTCGGGTCTGTCCCCGAAGGTCTCTCCGAGGAGAACGTAGGCGTCCAGCCCTTCCCTGCTGGCCTCCCAGAGGAGCTTTCCGCTCATCCCCATTATCGAGCCGTACTGGAGGATTTTCACTCCCAGGTTTTCAAGCTCCCTGTTCAGCTCCTCCCTGGCTCCGACCCCCCAGACGTCCATCTTCTCCTTGAAGAGGCCTATGCCTATGCCCCCGATCGATATTACCTTCTGGACCTTCATCCCGGTCAGATAGTTCGCCATCTCCTTCGCTATCTCGTTCACGAGAGTTGGGGGGACATAGATGTCCGCAACCGCCACGATGATGTTGTCCTTTCCGTAGAAGCGGAGGGGAGGATTGGGCTTTCCTTCGAGGATGAGCGCCATCGGTGGTATGAACGGGCTTTCAACGTAGCCTATCATCTCCATTCCGAGCTCTCTGGCCAGAAAGTTCCCCGCTATGTGGCCGACCAATCCAATCCCGGGGTAGCCCTCTATCAGTATCGGATTCTTTATCTCCGGGAGCACTATCTTGACCGGACTCCCGTTGCCCATGCTCTCACCCCAGGAAGGATTTAGTTCCCAAAGGTTATTAAATTTTCGTCCCTACCGGGTGGTGCTTCCCTCCATTTCCCCCTTTATCTTCCACTCGTACCAGATGAAGCCTCCGAGTATCCAGCCAGTCATAAACTCCACAAACCAGCCAGCTGAGGGTTTGACTCCTGAACCGAGAAGATGGAACATGAGGAAAGTCCCTACGAACCAGCCGATGATTCCTGCAAGAGTCCATGAGAGGAGCCACCTAGTTCCGGGGCTGTCCAGCATGGCCGACCCCTGCTGTCCCTTTGTTTTTCTATGCCTTAAGCTTTATCTTCTCAGGCGGAAGGCCCCTTCCGAAAGGCGGGGGTAGTTCACTCCGAGTTTCATTTCCACTGGAAAAGCAACCCTTAAATAACTCGGGCTTTATTTTTACAGGGTGATGTCTATGGTAAAGATTGGTATCATAGGAGGTTCCGGCGTCTACGGCGTCTTCGAGCCGAAGGAAACGGTGAAGGTCCACACTCCCTACGGCAGGCCTTCGGCTCCAGTGGAAATCGGGGAGGTAGAGGGCGTCGAGGTCGCCTTCATACCGCGCCACGGCAAGCACCACGAGTTCCCGCCCCACGAGGTTCCCTACCGCGCTAACATCTGGGCCCTCAAGGAGCTCGGCGTCGAGAGGGTTATCGGAGTTACCGCCGTCGGCTCGCTCCGCGAGGAGTACAGGCCGGGCGACATCGTCATAACCGACCAGTTCATAGACTTCACCAAGAAGAGGGACTACACCTTCTACAACGGCCCGAGGGTTGCCCACGTGAGCATGGCCGACCCCTTCTGTCCCGAGATGAGGAGGATTTTCTACGAAACTGCCAAGGAGCTCGGCTTCCCGGTCCACGAGAAGGGCACCTACGTCTGCATCGAGGGCCCGAGGTTCTCAACGAGGGCCGAGAGCTTCATGTTCAGGCAGTACGCCCACATAATAGGAATGACCCTCGTCCCGGAGATAAACCTCGCGCGCGAGCTGGGCATGTGCTACGCCAACATAGCGACCGTCACCGACTACGACGTCTGGGCCGACAAGCCGGTTGATGCGCAGGAAGTCCTCCGCGTTATGGCCGAGAACAACTACAAGGTTCAGGAGTTGCTTAAGAAGGCCATTCCTAGGATTCCCGAGGAGAGGAAGTGCGGCTGCGCCGACGTGCTGAAGAGCATGTTTGTTTGAGTTTTTGGAATTACTCTTTTGAATTGTCTTTCTTTTCTCCTTATATAGTCTGCTCTGTGGTCAGCCAAATACTCTTCAAGTAATCTTTTTTATGACCCCTTGAAAAAAAACAATGATGCAATGGTAAAGCGTAAGATTTAAATATGATTTTGTCTTCATTAATGCTGGTGATACTCGTGAGGCGGTTCCTTGCCGTGGTGGTCGTCTTCCTCGTGCTGGGCTTGACCATCAGCTCCGCTATGGCGGCGTCTGATGTTGCGCCAAAGTCAACTCCGAATGTTCCCACCACTCTAAACTGTCCTTGTTGTTCAGGGAACGTGAGCCTGCCGAGGGATCTTCGGGTGCAGGAACTGAAGGGTCCGGTAGCTTACTTTAAGGCACTTGAAGTATTTAATTCGAAGGACTCAGTACGATTACTAACACAGCTGAACAACACTACGCTAATACCAAAGTATCACAATGCCCGAGTTTTTCTGATTTGGCACGACAATGTTACGATTGAGGTCGTGGAAATCTCCCTTGCTGGGAGTAATGAGGGTGAACTGGTTCTGATTAAGGAACCCTCTGGGGAGAGTCTTGCAGTGGGTATAAATACTGGAAAGAGTGTCACTATCCTCTCTTTGGAGAATGGCACTGTCGTTAAGAGGACTGTTAGAGTACTAAAAACAGGAGACATTACTCCTGCAGGTTACAAGCTACGTATTCCTCATGATACGTTTATGAAGGCGTGTAAGTGGGTTGCGTCCCATCTATGTGAAGAAGGCCTGCCCGGATGCCTTGCTTCGTGTATTTTTGCACCGGGATTTGTTGGCAAGGGCGTCTGCGTGATTCTATGCTGGGCGATTAAGGATCTGCTCAAAATTGAGCAAAATATCTGTGAACGGGGGGTTGAGCAGTTGTGTCGTAAACTACTTGAACTCGGGATAATCGTAATAGAGTGAGGGGGACGACATGGATTTGGGAGAGCTCTTGGTTTATGCCGTTTTCTTTTTCATAATCCCTGTATTGGCAACGTGGAAAATTAAGAATACTCACAGACGTGACCAGTTAATACTCCTGTCCTCTCTTTTGGGACTGCTTTATGCAGCGGTTAGGGAGGACTCTTTCATTTATGTGATTGGAGTAGTTATTGTTGCGTTGTTCTTAATGTTCGTAATGTTTCTCCCGGAGGAACCTAAGCGCAGGCTTGACTGGATTGTTGTTATCATTTCAACCCTATTTCTGAACTTGTATCTTCTTCACGGCCGCCTCGTTCCAAGGGGTCCCCTTTACCTCCTCTCCGGTCTCACGGTTTTCTTAGTGTGGGTGCTGGGGGTTCTCAGAATGAGTCTTGTATGTCTTGTAACCTCTGTAATCCTCTCCGGTTTGATATTTTACGGGTTTCCTTTTATTTCATTTGTGTTAGGAGTGTTCATGTTGCTCCTGTGCCGAGAGGAGATAACGGGATACAGGGGGATTAAGAATTAGTTATTACACCCTTGTACATTTGGAAACGTGGGGGAATGGGGTATGAGAAAGGCATGGTTGTCTGTCATTCTGATGGTTTTGGCGAGTGGTTGCATATCTACCTACCACTCAACAGAAGATGTTCTCTCCTACTGGCACTCTATTGACTCTTTCACGGCCCATGAGGTGGTTAAAATTGGCAATCAAACCTTTGAGAGTTATGTAACCTTTATAAAGCCTGACAAAATCGCCCGAGCTGATTATATAAACGGGTCACCGGTTCAGAAGGTTGTTATTGAAAACAACACTCAGAAAGTCATAACGGCGAACGGGACGTTTTTCTTAAACGCCACACTTGATGACGTCAACGCTCTCGACCCCTTCGTTGCAATACTGAACAATCTTGACTCCTTCAACGTCAAGCGGCAAGGAGACATCTTGCTTCTCAAGCCGAAGACTGAAGGGATGCCAACCTACGAGGTTGAACTCAACGGAAAACTGCCGGAGATAATCACAATAAAACAAGCCGGACTGACGATTGTGGTGGAGTACAAGACGATTGAGGTGGTAAAATAGCGTACGTTTATTTTTGGATCATGCCCGTTTCTCTTTTATGAAACTGTGTTTGTTTCTGGTGAAGAGCGTTTGGACTCTACTGAGATATCTTTCTATGTTTCCTGAAAAGTTGGGGAGTAAAGATTTTATACTGGTTTTTTTAATGGTCTGTGGTGACCTTTAATGGATAGGGAAGTATTTTTAATAACAATAGTGCTCTTAATGGTTTCAGCATTAAGTTTTGCCAGCGCCTACGAGTTCCAGGCCTACGGCTACGTTACCAAGGTGGTCGATGGCGACACCGTGTGGTTCCACTCCTACTACGGCTACAAAGCCGGGGAAACCTTCAAGGTCCGCTTCGCCGACATAAACGCGCCCGAGATATACACCGATGAAGGCAAGGAATCGAAGGCAGCTTTGGAGTGGCTCCTCGATACGTACGGCCGCTACGTCTACCTCGACGTCGATGACATCTATGGAACCGACCGCTACGGCCGCGTGGTCGCGGTGGTTTACCTCCCCTTCTGGTACTACGGCTACGCCCTGAACGTCAATGAGTGGCTCGTCGAGAGCGGCTACGCGAGCATCTGGGACCACTACAACGAGTTCGACCCATACTCCTGGAGCCTCTGGGTTCCCATCTGAGGCTTTTCTCTTCTCCGACACCTTTTTAACTTCCACCGGAAACACAACCCTTTAAAATGGGGTGGTGGATATGAGCATTCTCATCAAGAACGGTCACGTTATCTACGGCGAGAACTTTGAAGTGGTAAAGGCTGATGTCCTCATCGAGGGAAATCGCATTGTCAAGGTTGCTAAGGAAATAAACGAGGCCGCTGACACGGTCATCGACGCCAAGGGAAAAGTCGTTTCTCCCGGCTTCGTGAACCTTCACACTCACTCGCCGATGGGCCTCTTCCGCGGTCTGGCCGACGATCTGCCGCTGATGGAGTGGCTTGAGAAGCACATCTGGCCGAGGGAGGCAAAGCTAACTCGCGAGCACATCAAGGCCGGTGCCTACCTCGGTGCCCTTGAGATGATTAAGACAGGAACGACGACTTTTCTTGACATGTATTTTCAAATGGACGCCGTTGCCGAGGCGGTTCTTGAGTCTGGCCTGAGGGGCTACCTCTCCTATGGTATGATAGACCTCGGCGACCCCGAGAAGACCGAGAAGGAGATAAAAGAGGCCCTCCGCACGATGGAGTTCATCGAGAAGCTCAACTCGGAGCGCGTTCACTTCGTCTTTGGCCCCCACGCTCCCTACACCTGCTCGATTGCTCTGCTGAAGGAAGTAAGGAAGCTGGCAAACGAGCACGGGAAGCTGATAACGATTCACGTCAGCGAGACGATGGCGGAGCTGGGAAAAATTCAGGAGAGATACGGCAAGAGCCCCGTTGTTCTTCTCGATGATGCCGGCTTCCTCGGAAACGACGTGATAATAGCACACGGCGTCTGGCTCGACAGCAGGGACATTCAGATTCTCGCGAGGCACGGCGTCACCGTCGCCCATAACCCAGCCAGCAACATGAAGCTCGCGAGCGGTGTTATGCCCCTCCAGAGGCTCCTCAACGCGGGCGTAAACGTCGGCCTCGGCACCGATGGGAGTGCGAGCAACAACAACCTCGACATGCTCGACGAGATGAAGCTGGCGGCTTTACTCCACAAGGTCCACAACCTCGATCCGACGGTTGCCGATGCAAAGACGGTATTCAGTATGGCAACCCTCAACGGTGCAAAGGCGCTACGCCTCAACGCGGGGGTAATAAAAGAGGGCTATCTGGCTGATATAGTCATTGTGCACTTCAACCGGCCCCACCTGAGGCCTATCAACAATGTAATCAGCCACCTCGTTTACTCGGCCAGCGGCAACGACGTCGAGACCACGATAGTCGATGGAAAAATCCTCATGCTCGACCGCGAGGTCCTCACGCTGGATGAGGAGAAGATAATTGATGAGGCCGAAAAAACGATAGAAAAGCTGGCTTAGCTCAGAGACTCGCCAGCCAGTCCGGGTCGAGGTTTACCTTCTTTTCTCTCCATGTCCTGAGCGCTCTGTACATCGCCGCCCCAGCGATGGCTGAGAGAACGCTCGCGAGGCCAGTTATGAGGCCATCAAGCAGGCCCGCCACCAGCGCTCCAGTGAAGCCTCTGGCAACGAGGGAGGTCATGAAAACAAGTCCCCCGGCCGCGGCCCCGATGCCAATGATAACGGCCCCCATCAGGGCCCCGAAGACGAAAACCTCCCTGGCGTTGTCCAGTGTGGTTCCGATTATTCCCAGCCCTTCCCCGAAATCCTTGGTCCATATGTACGCCGGAAGCATCATGGTGATTATCCCCATCAGGAAGATCGCAGGAGGCAGTCCAAGCAGTCCCGCTATCACGTACTTCGTTGTTCCGGAGAGGGCGTAGTACGCCAGTATCGCGGGGAAGAGCATGAGGCCGCCGGCTATGAGGATGACGATTCCATAAACGATGCCCACCAGGAGGACCATTATCCCTCCTGTCACGGACTCCTTTATGAGGGCTGGCTCCTCGAAGGGTATGCCCTTTTTGTGATGGTAGAATGCCCTGGTGGGGTAGTAGAGGACTGTGAGTCTGATGAGCAGGGCTATAAGGACGAGCAGAACCGCGATGCCGATGCTGAAATCGGGACTGTATGTTACCAGCTCCACATTTGAATCGAGTCCGGAGATGGCCATGAGCGCACCGGCTATCCCCGACGCCGCAACGGGGTACCTCCATAGCTTTTTGTCCTCGGAAATGGATGTAATGGCTTCCGCCAGGGCTTCAAACGCTTTCATGGGGCATCACTTACATCTTCCCTTTTGAAATTCTCATTCTTCTGGAGGATGCGGCAAACTTCCCAATGACCCCTTAAAGTCGAAACCCTTAAATATCTTTCTGATTAATACTGCATTGAAAAGATTATTGAAAAATAGTTCCACTTGGAGATGTATCATGTGTTCTTTCGCCTTTGAGGGGATGGTGTTGTCCTGAGTCCTTTCAAAAACCGCGTTCGAGTTTGCGCGTGGTTATCTTTTTCCTTGAAAACTTGCCCTTCGGTATGGGATGGAGGTCAGAAACTAACATTTTTGTAAAGTAATTGCCGACGTGTTGTTTCCGCTCCAAAGGTGGCTGGAGGATCAGAGTATGTCCCCTTCGGGGGGTTGCTGAATGGCAAGAGTCACAACGGAAAGATTTTAATGCTTGAGGAAAAATACTGACTTCGAGCTGGAGGCACGTGAATAGAAACTATAGCCGGTGAGCTGGGATGATCGAGCTGATTTTTGGCGCGGCGTTCCTTGTATCGTACGTTTTACTATTCTATAATTATCACCTTACGGGACGGAAGGCGCTCGTTTACTACGCACTGGCGTGGTTCAGCCTTTCGATACATTTCTTCGTCCCAGGGGAATCAGTATACGCGGTTGGCCTCGCCTTCTTCGCATTCCTTATTTGGCTTGGGAACATAAGGGCCTCGGATGAGCTCCTGTGCCCTCTTAGATATTCTCGGGAGCTTAGGTACTTCTCCGTTATCCCTATAGCGGGGTTGATCTTCCTGTTTCCTGAACATTCTATAGCTTCCTTCGCCGTTCTCTCGGCGAGTGTAATGTTCTCGGGGATTTACTTAATCCTTACTGGGAACGGCGATTTGAGGCTAATGGGACTCCTTGAAATTCTCTTTGCCGCCACTTCATTCCTCAGGGGTTACTACTTTTCCAATTCCTACGTTGGCCTGGTTGAGGCGCTCTTGGCCTTTGTCCTCTCCTACGTTTCAATAAAGACCTTCCTCGATAGTTCATTCATCGGCGAGTTTGAGGTGATGGATGTAAAGACCGAGCTGAAGCCAGGGGTGGTCATGCTCGGGTCCGTTTCAGAGGATATCTTTGAGGGTGCTCTGGTATTTTCAAGGCAGAATAGAGAGTTCCCTAACTGGTTCTGGATAACCAAGGTTTCTGATGGGGGAATTTCGCCCACCAACCTTCCCAAGATACTCGACATCGCTGTTAAATTCATGAAAAGGGCCAACGAGCACGGAAAGCGCCCGGTCATCGTTATCGACGGCCTTGAGTATCTAATCCTTGAGAATGGATTCCCCGCGGTTATCAAATTCCTGGCAACGATGAGGGACTACGCTTTGCTCCACAATGCAACCATCGTTATAGTGGGGGACGATTCCTTTCTGGATGAGCGGGAGAGGAAGATACTCCGCAAGCTCCTCGATTAGCCAGCCCGGCAAAGCTCTTAAGTCCTTAAGGGATTAGATGAAACGGTGGGCCCAATGGTCTCCTTTGAGATCGTCCGCGGGGACATAACCCGTTTTCCAGCCGAAGTCATAGTCAACGCCGCCAACAAATACCTTGAGCACGGCGGTGGTGTCGCCTACGCGATAGCCAGGGCCGCCGCTGGAGACGCCCGCGAGTACATCAGGATAAGCAAGGAGGCGATGAGGGAGCAGCTCGGAAAAAGCTCAATAGAACACGGCGAGGTCGTTGTAACACCTGCGTTGAGGCTGGAGCAATACGGAATCAGGTACGTCATCCATACCGTTGGTCCCTACTGCGGCGGAGTCTGGGACGGTGAGAGGAAGGAAAAGCTTAGAAAGGCAATACTCGGCGCGCTGAAAAAGGCCGACGAGCTCGGTGTCAAAACCATAGCCTTCCCGGCCGTAAGCGCTGGCATCTACGGCTGCCCGCTGGAGGAGGTCGTGAGGACGTTCAGGGAGACCGTAGAGGAGTTCTCGAAGGAAGCGAAGAACGTTAGGAGGGTTTGCCTGGTGCTTTATTCTGAAGAGACCTACAGGCGGGCCTTGAAGGCCCCGGGGTGAAGTTTTTATCAACTTTCATCAACCCATGCCGGTGATACTCATGCGCATCGAAGATGTCTACATCTGGGATATCAACGCTAAGTGGCTTGGCATAACTCCTCACCAGCTTATGGAGAACGCCGGCGCAGGGGTTGCAAGGGTGATTGAGGAGAGGTTTGGTAAAGGGCTCAAGATAGCCGTTTTCTCCGGAACCGGCAACAACGGCGGCGATGGCTTCGTTGCTGCCCGGCATCTCAGCTTCGACAACGACGT
This sequence comes from Thermococcus sp. JdF3, assembly GCF_012027495.1. NCBI lineage: Archaea > Methanobacteriati > Methanobacteriota > Thermococci > Thermococcales > Thermococcaceae > Thermococcus > Thermococcus sp. JdF3. The sequence continues at coordinate 101,799 of NZ_SNUK01000005.1, forward strand.
TACCCTCTTCCTGGTTGGGGACGAGGCCAAGATAAGGAGCGAGGAGGCAAGGCACAACTGGGAGATACTCAAGGGCCTGGACTTCGTGAAAATCCGGGTTCTCAAGGATTCCACCTACATAAGGTCCCTCGACCTGAGCGGTTTTGACGTCATCGTTGACGCTCTCCTCGGAGCCGGCACGAGGGGCGAGCCGCGCGAGCCGATCCGCTCGGCCATCGAGAAGATAAACGAGTACGCCGGAAGGGCCAAGATAGTCAGCGTTGACCTCCCGAGCGGCTATCCGGGCGAGATCAGGATTAAAGCGGACTTCGCGGTGACCTTCCAGTGGGACAAGGAGGAATATGAGGGCTTCGAGCGCGTTGTGGTTAAGATAGGCTATCCGAAGGAGCTCTACCACATCGTCGGCCCCGGTGATGTGAAGTTCGCGCTGAAAAAGCGGGGCGAGCACAAGGGTCAGAACGGAAAGCTACTCATCATAGGCGGGAGCGGAGACTACTACGGCGCGCCCTACCTTGCGGCAAGGGCGGCATCTTATCTCGTGGACCTGGTTTACCTGGCTATGCCCGAGTATCCGGCGAGGCGCATAACCGACCCCGACCTGATCCTCAGGCTGGTCGAAGGGAAGAACTTCTCGCCGGGGCACGTTGAAGAACTCCTGGGCATAGCCGAAAAGGCCGACGCCGTCGTCATCGGCCCGGGAATCGGTCTCGCGGAGGAGACGAAGGAGTTCGTGAGGAGGTTCGTTAGGCGCTGCGAAAAGCCGATGGTGATTGATGCGGACGGCCTGAAGGCCATAGCCGGGGACTTGAGCGTTCTTGGAGGTAAAACCTTCGTTCTGACGCCCCACGCGGGCGAGTTCGGGGTTCTCTTTGGCGTGAAGCCCGAAGGTTCCTTCCAGGAAAAGGCGGAGCTCGTGAGGGTGAAGGCCGGCGAGGTTGGCGGCGTTATCCTGCTCAAAGGTGCCTACGACGTCATCAGCGATGGAACGGCATGGAAGTACAACCGGACTGGCAACAGGGGCATGACCACCGGCGGGACCGGGGACGTCTTGGCGGGCCTCGTCGGCGCTCTGCTCGCCCTCGGCAACGAACCTTTAAGGGCGGCTTCCGCTGGAGCCTTCATCAACGGCCTCGCCGGGGACATGGTGAAGGAAGGGCTCGGCGAGAACTTCACCGCACTGGAGGTTGCGGAAAAAGTCCCGCACGCGATCAGGTGGGTGGTGGAGTTCTGAGTTTGGTTTTTCAACGCCTTTGGGGTTTTGTGTGGATCTCTTTTACTCAACTTGTTTTCGTCAAATTGGATTGTGTTTTGACTGTTAAAATCTTTTTTTTCTCTTGGTTTGTAATTTACTACTTTAATAGAAAAACTTTTAAGGACTTGGATTTTATACCTGTTGAAGACTTGGGAAGGTGAAGTGCTTGAAGTTGCGGCCTTTGTTCCCTGAAAGCGCTGATGTAAATCTGAAAGAGGCAACCGATTTGGAGGGAAAAAAGATACTCTCCAATGAGTACAAAAAGGTGGAGTATCTTGGCCCGTGGATTGGGGACAAGAAGAACACGTTCCACTTCAAGAAGAAAGGCTGGTTGACTTGGAAGGTCGGAGTCAGAATCCCTGCGAAATTCACAAAGCGGGGGTGGACGATAGTTGGTACTTTGGGAACTTCCATGTCATCGTTCGGAGACACTACAAAGCTTGCGGCGAGTTTTTATGGCATTAAAAAGCTCGTCGAGTCTCTCGGTACAAAGTTCACTCTAAGTGCCCTAAAGAACTTGGCGTTGAAGTCTAACTTTGCAGGTCTTGTAGTCTCGATAATTGAAACTGGGGTCAACGCGGACATAGCCTTTGTGTACGTGGGGTGAGATTTATGAAACTTTTGAGGTTTTTCTATATTTACTCTTTTATTGCTATTGTCGGACTGATTGAAGCCACCTTGGGTAAATGGGATACCTGGGAGATCGGGGAAGGAATTATTTACGCTGTGGTGATTCCCCTCGTCGTTGTTTCAGTGATATTAATTCTGTCTCTTGTATATGAAAGGTTTAAGACCAGAATGGGCTTCCATGAAAGAAAAAACTCAGACAGAAGCATTACAAAGCTTGTGGGGCTTTTGGTCATTGGTATTATCCTCGCGTACTTCCCGGCTTTGATTGGTGGACGGATAAAACCAATCCTTGGATGGTTTTGCCTGTTCATGGTGTTACCGGTTCTCTACAGGCTTGATAAAATCGTGGAGAGTGATTAAATGTCCCAACTAGGTAGAACCTTGCTGAGGATTTCCTTTTATTCTTGGATGTTTTGTCTGCCCCAAATATTGTCCTTTACAGTGTGGGGCTTTGGATCCGGGTGGGCTGGAGCACTGCTGTTATTTTTGATTTCAAGTGTTGGTTATACGATTAGGGGTATGGCGTTTTTGATTGTCCCATTGGGTCTTTTGAAAATGATCCTGCGGTCAAATATAACTGTAACGGAAGATTCTGTAAAATATTTCAGACCTGCTGCGTTTTATGGGGTGATTGCATTCGCTTTAAGGCTTTTTAATGTGTTTATTCCGGAATTTCTTCCAGTCAGAGTTATTCTTGAACAAAGCCTTCTTGTAATTTCTCTCGTTGTGTCTTACTATTACATGGGAATCATCGTCTCAAGGTCTTCACCTGGAAGAGTTTATTTGATTCGAATTTCCAGTCTATTGGTGGGTTTCGTAACATTTTTCCTTTTGCCTCCCCCCATTTAGTGCTGTCTGGTGATGCACATGGCAGAACCTCGGTTAATGACTATATCCATACCATTTGAAGGGTCGTGGAAAAAGACAAAAACCAAAACCCTGACTTTGTATCCAAGCGGAAACCTTCCCCCGTGCTGGAACGGAATATGCCCTACAAGTGTAGGGGGGTCAGCAGGTGGACTGGATTAAATTCCTGCCTCACGAGGAAGGCATTGGAAGGATAGGAAAAGAGGCTGTTTCATGCTTTGTTCTCCTTTTTTGGCTGTATATGACAACAATGTGGGCGATCTCAAAGGGAATGGTCGTGGATCCGGGGGAATTTTTCAGTATAATGCTGTCACCCAAGACAATTTTAATTGGACTTCTTGCGGTGATTGTTGCGACCTTGATGAGGAAGGGCACTGGTGGTAGAACTTCCCCCTACCGCTACGGCTGGATTCTGACAGTGTTGGGCATGCTCCTGTTCCCCTTTGTCTCCCTGACGAGGAGCTATCTGGTAGTAACGCTGTTCTTTATACTGTGGTACTATCTGGTCATCTGGACTTTTTCTTGGGAAGCTGCTCCGAAAAAGACAGAATTCTTGTAATCTTAATTTCTTCTGTCAAATCTGACTGCACTCTGTATTGATATGGTCCGTTCAACGCCTTTGGGGTTTTGTGTGGATCTCTTTTACTCAACTTGTTTTCGTCAAATGAGGTTGTGTTTTGGCTGTTAAAATCTTTTTTTCTCCTGGTTTGTAGTTTACTACTTTAATAGAAAAACTTTTAAGGACTTGGATTCTATATCGGATTGAAAACTTGAGGAAGTGAACCGCTTGAAGTGGCGGCCTTTGATGGCAGTCCTCATTGGACTGCTGATGGTTGGAGTGACAGCCGGGAGTGCTTTGGCAATGCCAGTTCAGAAGGAGCCTATACGGCCAGATGATGCAATAGGTGTTGGTGCTTATATAAAAACAACTCTTTATGGATTTGATGCAATTGTGGAAGAGAAAACCATATCGCTTCCCCCAACATCAGTATTTACAAAGGTTCGGTATTACAAGGTACGCCACAATGAACTTGGTGGAATACATGTGAAAATATACCGTCTTGTACCCCTAACTAAATACGCAGTTGCTTTTTACACTCCATCTAACTTGAAAGTATGGACAACTGCGTTAAGTGGAGCACACTTAATTAATGTTGAAAACAAGGGAAACTACAAGGTCATAACTGTTGAAACTAATAGCAGGTTTACAGCGAACATAAGAATGGGAATAACATTTAACTCAGGATACGGAAAGCATGGTATATTGGTCATAGGACATATGAGTACTTCTGTACTTCAGAGTTATATAATGAGCCTCGCAAGTGCTGGGGGTATTATTGGGGGCTTTGTAGCCACAGGAACCACAGCACTGCTTTCTCAAGCAGTAGGAATCATTTTGACCCTAGCATCTGGTGCTTCTCTTGATGCGTTAATATATGAGGAGGTCTAAACAATGGTGAAAGTAACCCTTGCGGGAGTTACCCTCGCTGTTTTTTCCTTTTTGTTTAATTTTCTATTGGGAATAACTTTTGGGAGATTCGTAGCATTTGATCTTGTCATCCCCCTGTTCATATACTGGCTCTCTTTAAAATGGGAGAACAAAAAACCGGTTTTAAATGACATTATAGCTGACATTTCACTCATAATACTTTTAGGAAGCATAGGCTGGTATTTCAGTACGAACCTGGGGTGAGGAGGATATGAGTAAGAGTAAATTTGTTCTTGACTTAATCTTTATTGGAGCGGGATTGTCTTTAAAGAACCTTCTGGTTATAGTCACATTAACTGCAATTAACTCTCAGGATGTTGGAAGTAGCATCGTGCTTATAGGTGCTGCTATTATTGGGGCATTTTTGAGATTTGCTATTTTGTATTCAATTTCAATGTTCTTGGTTTTAATTTCTCTGTATATATTAAACAGAACGAAACTTGATTCTTTGACAAAGTACGTTATCGCATTTTATCCTCTTGCAATTTCGGGGATTATTAATGCAGTAGTGTACTTTGTAAAAAACATCTTTGTTTTAAGAGAGGTCGTGATGTTTGGAGGGTGGCTGTTTTCCTATCTCCTACTCGCCAAGTTGTTGCTGCACAATATAAAGAGACCTGTGCCGGTGTTTTTCAGTGCTATCTGCACCGCGATAGCTGTGTTCTACTTGTTACCACCAGTTCCATAATGGGTGGAACTTATTGGGGGTAAGGAGGTTTAAAAATGATTGCACTTTTTCTTTCTTTTTTATGCGGTGTTCTAGTCTCAACAACGTTGCTAACGGCATTAGTGGGAGTATTCCTCGTAAAACTTTTAGATTTGAAATACAATGTGTTCTCTACATTTCGTGGAAATATATCTTTCTTGGTAGGGGAATTATTTGGTGCGGGATTATGGTTTTTCATTTGGCGTAATTCCTACTTTGAACAATGGCATAGTATGTGGTGGGTTCCGGTATCATTGTTTGTTGCATTCTTGGTTAATGCGGTGAGAACATCTATGGATTACAAAAAATCTTCGGAGGGAACTTGATGAAGAATGCACTTAGCTCCGCAATTGCACTTCTTCTTTCAGGAGCGAACATAGATGCACTCATATTTGAGGAGGTGTGAAAGTGAAGACGAATAAGAACCGTCTCTTTTTATATTTTTTAAAGGGGCTATTGGCCGCTATAACCCCGTGGACTGCCCTGCTGATTGGAATAGTGGTATATGTCAATAAAAGCAAATACTCATATTATTCAGCTTTGAGCACAAGCGTGGCCTTTTTGCTTGGAGGAGTATTTGGAGCACTTTTCGGATATTTTCTACTGGGTGATACATTTTTGGCTTGGTGGACTTCTTCAGGGGGATTAACCACCATATTGATTGGCATAAGATTGTGGATTCCGGCATTGTTATTTGGGGCGTCTGTGATTGGGATACTGAAGTGGGGTTTTCAAAAATACAAAGAAACCCGGAGGGGTACCAATGAAGACAGCCAATAAATTGCTCCTTTGGTTTGTATCATTGTTCTTGTGTGGTATTGTTGTGTACTCTTATCAGATTGTGGGGTTTTACTGGATGATTGTTGTTCTGAATGGTGAGCTTTCACGAATATGGGTGGCTGTGCTGGTGGCAGGGTTGAGGTTTGTGATTCAGTCTGCACTCCTTTTGGGGATACTTAGACTAATTTTGAAGGCTCTGCCAAGCTTGGAAGTCTACTTGAAATCAACCACACCACTCGTAGTGGCTGGCATGACCGGATCAATACTAAGGCTTTTCTACAATGACTGGGTTCCTTTTAGGATAATTGTGGAGCAGATAGCTCTGATGTTTGGGTTAATCTTGGCTATGCTACTGCTGGGTAGAGGATTGAGCGCCGGGAAGAAGTCCTATTTATCTTGCGCTTTAGCTGGGCTTTTGGTGTTTTTGATCCTCGTCCCTATACCACTTTGATATCATAAATGGGTGGTGTCAAAATGAAACTCCCCTGAACTGAAGTTCCCCCACTTTATTTTACGCTGGTGGATTGCCGAGCTGGCCCTGGCACTCCTTGGTGGGTACTTTGGACTTGAGGCCCTTCTTGTCACGGGTTTTTACTGGCTGGGCTTCCCGGCACTGATGTGGCCCATGTGCTCCGCCTATAGGGATTCGAAGTACTGCTCGCTGGAAAGCAGGCTGTGGTTCGTGTTCTCCGGGGTGGTTTCGGCGTCTAATGTTTTCGTGTGGGTTTTCGGGTTTTATCCGTACTCCACGCGATAATTTCGCTCTTCTGGACGCTACTGCTCTTCATGGTTGGACTGGCGTTGGGGGCTGAAAAACGCTTGGCCTTGCGGATCGTGAATAGAGTCATTTTGCGGTGGTTGAGCCTTTTCATATTTGTTATAAATTACTATTGAATGAGAAAACTTTTAAGGACTTGGATTTTATATCCGCTGGAAACTCTTGGAGGTGAACCGCTTGAAGTGGCGCCCGCTGGTGGCGGCCATCTTAGGACTACTTATGCTTGGAGTGACAGCGGCTGGAACAAATATATCCGCGGAGGAGACAAAGGAATCCAACAAAGATACGCTGGACATCAAACTCCTGCCAAGCCTGCCGGGCAAAATGATGTACTTCTACGGGGAGGATGCAGTGAAAGCCCTGGTGGAGATAAACCGCAAAAACATGCCGCTTAGAATAATTCCTGACCGAGGGTTATCCCGGGTAACGTTCGTGGGAGTGTATCGGGACACCCAAGACAGAGTTTACTACTACATCGTGGAGGGGCCGGCAAAAAAGGAGGCCGTTTTAGGGGACTTCATTAAAAAAGCAAAGAACTTCTCGCAGAGGCCGGCACGCAGGAAGATATCGATAATGGGACGAACCCGAGGTTGGACCGACATTGGGGCAGTCACATGGAAAAAGGCCTCCGTTGGAAACACAATGGAGATGGGGGTAACGGCAGAATTCAGCTATGTACCCACAACATCGGGGATGAAATACTACCTTGTGGAGATTCATCAGTCGGGCAATCCCAAGAGGAGCGACATAGCCGTTGATGAGATGACCGTTGGCATAAGTGTCCCGGACAGAATACCCATATCAGAAATATGGATAAACGATTGGCTACCCGGTATGGATGGGGGTCCCAAAAAATACTATTCATACACTTCAACAATAAATGCGGGTGGAAACTTACTCAGTTATTCCGCGTCCGCATCGGTTAGTGAGGAAACCAACGACGGTATCACTTTCAGATGGAAGGTTCGAAGTCATGAGCTGGGGAGGGATGTTAAGTTCATTCATTATGACTTTGTAAAGAAGATTGGAAGTGGAAGGCTCTCAAAACCCGCCTACGGAGCAATCCTCAAGGCAAACCCCAGCGTTATCGTTGTCTCCAAGCCGAACACAGCCCGGTTATCCTTTGAGGCTCAAGCGAAGTTCAACGTTGCCAACTGGATGATTGTCCCAACGGATACGCTGAAATTCGAGGTTGAGGTTAGTCCCCTCTACGTGAAGGAATCTTAAAATCTCAGAGAGAACCAGTCATGGTGCAAAAACGTGAAAGAGTGAACCTGTATGAAGTGGAAGCTTTGTTGGCAGTCCTGATTGGAGTAGCTGCAGGTGGTGAAAATGGTCTCCGAAAACGCGGTTCGAGTTGTCATGTCGGTCCCGGTCGTTGTCCTTGCACTCGCTGTCCTCGCGGTCAGGGGATTCTCCCCCGAGACAATGCTCGTTCTGGTCCTTCTCTGGGTTGTGGGTGCCCTCCTCCCCCGCACCTGGGAGTTCCGGAACGGGAAACTGGAGCTGGCCTTTTTACTCCGGAACGTCCTTCTGTATGCTGCTTTGGTGGTTCTCGTTGGGGCGGAGTTCCTGCTCCTTGGAGGGAGCGTCCATGGGGTCTCCAGGGAGACGGTAATGTTCTTCACGGCCTGGCTTCTCAGCGGGATTTTTGAGTTCCTATGGCCAGGATTCGCGAGAAAGGGAGCCACTCAAGTGTCGCCGTAAACAGAAACGGGAAGAATGGAAACAACTGGAGTGGGAGACTTCAGCCCACCCCACAGTAGCTCCAGACCGAGTAGCCGTACTGGCCGTTGGCCGGGTCGTGGGCCGGGGCCTCGAGGTAGACCCAGCCGCTTGAGTCCACCCACTTGTCAACCCAGCCACCGAGGTTGCCGGTGTACTCGTGGATGCAGGAGCCGGCGAACTTCGGAACGTAGACCCACCTTCCGGCTTTGCTTAAGCCGAGGTTGATGTAGGTTATCAGTCCGGGCTTGTCGCCGTAGCCGTTTCTCACGAAAATAAGCTCGTCGCTGTCGTAGTAGACTATGTGGGTGCTCCCTCCCGCGAGATGGTCGTGTATCCAGATGAGGTTCTTAAGCCTGTCCTTGTTGAGCCACTCCTCGTAGTCGCGGTAGAATATTGTCGGCTGTCCCTCGTAGGTGAGAATGAACGCGTAGGCAGGATACTTGTTCCAGATTATGTCGGTGTCGTGGTTGGCGACGAAGGTAACGGCCTTGAATGGGTCGCGGCTTACAACCGTCCCACCGTTCCTGAGGGCATCTACCAGCGCGGGAATGTTGTTGTTATCGAAGGCCTCGTCCATCTTGTAGTAGAGCGGGAAGTCGAAGACCTTGGCGCCGCTGTCGTAGGCCCAGCTCAGGAGGGCATCGACGTTTGTGTCCCAGTACTCTCCTACCGCCCAGCCGCCCCACCAGCTGAGCCAGTCCTTGACGACCCAGGGGGCGTAGCCCTTGACGTAGTCGAAGCGCCAGGCATCAACGCCGATGCTCCTGAGGTAGGCCGCGTAGCTCTCCTGGCTGGCCCAGAGCCAGTACTGGTCCCAGCTCTTGTCGTGGCATATGTCCGGATAGCCGCCAAAGGTTCCGGAATCGCCCGCGTGAAGCTCGTTCGGGTGGAAGTCGAGGTAGTTGGCGGTGTACTTGCCGGAGGCAACCTTGGAGAAGTCGGTCCAGGTGTAGTCGTTCACGAAGGGATTCCACTCGAGGTCTCCGCCGGCGCGGTGGTTGATGACTATGTCGGCTATGACCTTCATGTTGTAGGCGTGGGCGGTGTTTATCATGTTCACCAGCTCGGCCTTTGAGCCGAAGCGGGTCTCAACGGTTCCCTTCTGGTCATACTCGCCGAGGTCGAAGTAGTCGTAGGGATCGTAGCCCATGGAGTAGCCGCCGCTCATGCCCTTGCTCGCGGGGGGAATCCAGATGGCTGAAATCCCGGCACTCGCCCAGTCGGGTATCTTCTGGGCTATGGTGTCCCACCAGATTCCCCCACCGGGAACGTCCCAGTAGAAGGCCTGCATTATGACGCCGCCGTTCTCGAGGGTTTCCGCCTTTGCCGGAACTGCCGAGGCGCTGAGAAAGACCAGAAGTACTAGAATTGCCACCAACACCTTTCTGGCCATGGCAATCACCACCGGATGGTCAGAATATATCACCGATGGTGAAATATTTAAACTTTGCCACTATTGTTCATTGTGGGACGTAAAAGAACACCGGATGGAGGGTCAGAAATGAAACATCCCGTTTCAACATTGAGTTTTTCTCTCCGTGAGCTGCCCTTTGGGAGGGCCAGTTGAAAGAGAAAGGGCGGATAACACGGATTAGTCATCTTCAATCATGTGTCGGGCCTCTTGGGCCTTTCCGCACAGCTCGCAGCTCTGCATGAAGACAAGCATGTTGAGGAGGTGGAAGAGCTCTATCTCCGTTAAGTCGACGTCGGCTTGGGATATTCTCTTGAGGATCGACTGAGAATTAATCTCTATTTCGTCCAGGACCTCCTTGGCAAGTTTTACCAGCTTCTCTCTGTTTTTTATTTTGAACCCTGCCTTCTCGAGGATCTGGACGAGCTTCTCCGCCTCGACCTGGAGGTAAGCCTGTCTGAACTTCTCTACGCTCTCGTCTGGGTCTGCCTTGATGAGGTACAATCTCGCGGTCCTGGAGTAAACCCTTTCGTTTCCTTGGACCTCAAGCTCCTCCACGAGACCTGCGTTTTCCAGCATCTTTATGTGTCTGTATATGGTCGTTCTGTCCTTTCCGAGGATATCGCTGAGTTCGTTGACGGTCATTGGGCGATCCCTTAGGAGTTGTAGGATTTTGAGTCTGGTCCCTTCTGAGAGCACCTTCACCTTCTCGGGTTCTGTGATTATCAAAACTTCCCTCACTCAGTACTCCTCCAGCTTGTCCTGGGGGGTTTCTCCCTCCTCAACGATCTTCCTACCCGCCGCAACCATGTCTATGCTGTGCACCACGCCGCCGAACTCCTCTATCGTCCTGACTATCTCGTCGTAGTCGAGGTTGTCGCCGGCCATCGTTATCTTGACGTTCTCCGTCTCCTTGTCTATCTCGACGAGGGTTATGTTGACCCCATCGACCCCATCGAGCTCGCTGAGTCCGAGCGCCAGCTCCGTCACCATCGGCTGGTGCGGTTTAAGCACGTCCAGAACCAGTAACCTTATCCCCTTTGCCATATCCCATCGCTTCCCCTTTGGGAGTTATTTTTTAAGTATTTCTCCCAGCTTCTTCAAGAGTGCCAGGGTCTCCTCGTCGCGGCCCATCCTGGCCATGGCCAGCCACTCGATGGCGTGGATGATATCTTCATTGGAGAAGTCTTTGAGCGCCTCTTCGTTGGCCTCGATCTCTTTGGATATCTCCGTTTTGTACTCATGCTCTTTCTTGAGAAGCTCATCCATCGTGTTTAGGAGCCCCTCGTCATCGAACTCGTATCCAAGGGCCTTGAATATCTCCAGCTTTATCTTGAGCCTTGAGCGGGCGAAGTAGCGGAGCTCCTCGTCTCCGAGGTACATGTTGATGTAGAAGGCATCGGCCGTTCTTCCGTAGTACTTCTCCACCAGGTTGCCCTTCATCTCCGTCCTCTTGACCTCGACTAAGCCGGCTTCCTTGAGCTTCTCGATGTGGTGGTATATCGTCTGGGGCGTCTTCCCCAGTATCTCGCTCAGCTGGGAGATGGTCATCTCCTTGTTGCGGAGCAGTCCGAGGATCCTTCTCCTCGTGTCCTCAAGCATCAGTTTTATAACTTCCGGGTCCGTTATGACCTTCACTTTCGCCATTTCCACCACCCAATTTAAACGTTCTAATGCTTCTTTTAACGTTATGGCATATAACCCTTTTGCTTCCTGCGGTAACTTTATATATGTAAAGGCCCCGGTTCATTAGGGCCACTGCTGGACAAAATATCCATCTTCCCGGATGTACCCATCTGGGGAGGAAGGCTTAAATATGGGCTCCCGAAAAACCTTCGGAGGTGGACAAGATGGAGGCACCAAAGCTCGATTTCCTGTTTTATCCGAAGAGCGTCGCGGTCATCGGGGCGTCAAACGTCCCCGGAAAGGTTGGAAACGCTATAATGCGCTCGATAACACTAAAATTCGACGGAAAGGTCTACGCAGTCAACGTCAAGGGCGGCGAGGTCGAGGTCAACGGGAAGAAGTTCCAGGTTTACAGGAGCATTAAGGAGATACCCGACGATGTCGACGTCGCCGTCATAGCGGTTCCGGCGAAGTTTGTCCCCGACGTCATAGACGAGTGCGGCGAGAAGGGGGTTAAGAGCGCCGTCGTCATCTCCGCCGGCTTCAAGGAGGCCGGAAGGGTCGAGCTTGAGGAGGAGCTTGTTAAGCGCGCCAGAAAGTGGGGAATAAGGCTCGTCGGTCCGAACTGTCTCGGCGTCACCAACCTCGAGAACGGCTTCGACTGCAACTTCAACCCGCCGGAGAGACAGGCGAGGCCGCCCTTCGGAAAGGTAGCCTTCATGAGCCAGAGCGGTGCCTTCGGTGCTGCAATCCTCGACTGGGCCGCCAGCCACAAGATAGGAATGAGCAAGTTCATCAGCCTCGGAAACATGGCCGACCTCGACGAGAGCGACTTCATGGCCTACCTTGGCGACGACCCGAAGACCGGAGTCATCACCGGCTACATCGAGGGCGTCAAGGACGGAAGGAAGTTCTTCAACACTGCCAAGGAGGTCACCCTCAAGAAGCCCGTCGTCATACTCAAGAGCGGTAGAACTGAGGCCGGCGCCAAGGCCGCAGCTTCCCACACCGGTTCACTCGCAGGTTCCTTCAAGATATACGAGGCCGCCTTCGAGCAGACCGGCGTTCTGAGCGCCAAGAGCATGCGCCAGCTCTTCAACTACGCGAAGGCCCTGGCGATGCAGAAGCCGGCGAAGGGCAACAGGGTCGCGATAGTCACCAACGGCGGTGGAGCGGGAGTCATGATGAGTGACGGCCTGCTCGAGAAGGGAATGAAGCTCGCCGAGCTGAGCGAAGAAACCAACGAGCGCTTTAGGAAAGACATCGAGGAAGGCAAGCTCCCGCACCACATGAGCTACAGGAACCCGATAGACGTCATAGGCGACGCCCCGTCGAGCAGATATGAGATAGCCATGCGCTACGCGCTGGAGGATGAAAACGTTGACGTCCTCGTCGTCATAGCGCTCTTCCAGAGCCCGGCCCTCGACGAGGGAATCGTCGAGGCGATAGCCAGGATGCAGGAGTACGGCAAGCCGATAGTCTTCGTCGCCCCCGGTGGGACTTATCCGCACAAGATGGCCAGGAACATCGAGCTCAAGGGCGTTCCCGTCTACGAGACAGTCGAGGACGGCGTCGATGCGGTCTACGCCCTCGTCAAGTACGGCGAGTGGCTGAAGGAGAATGGAAAACTTTAAATTCCCTTTCTCCCTTTCTCTTCCCATGCTGGGTGATTGCTTTTGGCCCTGGTGAAGCCGACCTCTTCTTGACCGTCTTAGTCTGGAGTTTCGTTTCCACTGGAGATGGAGGTGCTTTGAATGGGCGACTTTAAGGTCACTCCATGGGACGTTGAAGGTGTGGTAGACTACGCGAAGCTTATAGTCGAGTTCGGAACCAGCCCGCTTACGGATGAGCTTATAAAGAAGACCGCGGAGCTTACGAAGAGCGAACTTCCAATATTCTTCAGGAGGAAGTTCTTCTTCTCTCACAGGGACTACGATAAGGTTCTTGCCGACTACGAAACGGGGAAGGGCTTCTTCCTCTACACCGGCAGGGGTCCGAGCGGGCCGATGCACATAGGTCACATCATACCGTTCTACGCCACCAAATGGCTCCAGGAGAACTTTGACGTCAATCTCTACATCCAGATAACCGACGACGAGAAGTTTCTGTTCAAGGACAAGCTCACCTTCGACGACACCAAGAGATGGGCCTACGACAACATCCTTGACATCATAGCGGTCGGCTTCGACCCGGATAAAACGTTCATCTTCCAGGACAGCGAATTCACCAAGATATACGAGATGGCCATTCCTATAGCCAGGAAAATAAACTACTCGATGGCCAGGGCCGTTTTCGGCTTCACGGACCAGAGCAAGATCGGAATGATATTCTACCCGGCCATACAGGCCGCTCCGACCTTCTTCGAGAAGAAGCGCTGTTTGATTCCAGCGGCCATAGATCAGGACCCCTACTGGAGGCTCCAGAGAGACTTCGCGGAGAGCCTCGGCTACTACAAGACCGCTGCAATTCACTCCAAGTTCGTTCCGGGGTTGATAGACCTCGGCGGAAAGATGAGTGCAAGCAAGCCAGAGACGGCCGTCTACCTCACTGATGACCCCGAAGAGGCGGGTAAGAAGATATGGAAGTACGCCCTCACCGGCGGGAGGGCAACCGCCAAGGAACAGCGTGAGAAGGGAGGAGAACCCGAGAAGTGCGTCGTCTTCAAGTGGTTCGAGATATTCTTCGAGCCGGACGATAAGAAGCTCATGGAGCGCTATCACGCGTGCAAAAGTGGCGAGCTCCTCTGCGGCCAGTGCAAGCGCGAGCTGATCGAGCGCGTTCAGGAGTTCCTCAAGGAGCACCAGAAGAAGCGCAAGGAGGCCGAGAAAAAGGTCGAGAAGTTCAAGTACACCGGTGAGCTGGCGAGGGAGCAGTGGGATAGGGCGATTCCGGAGCCGTTGAGGGGCTGAAAGACTAAGTTGCGGTCGTTTATTCGGCCGTTTCTTGTTTTCTTAGCTTTGAGTGGACTCATCAGAACCAGTTGCCGATGTCAAAGATTTCGTCTGGCTCTGCTCCATCATCGAGTATCAGTTCAATGATGGTGTCTTCAAACTCTTCCTCATAATCCCTGTTATTCTTCGAGTTCCTCGCGGCCGCCCTCATCGCTCTGGCCTTAAAACCGGCGTCGGCTTTAATGGCCCTTCCGCTGTCGACGGCGCTCTGTATCCTTGAGGCCGCTTCGGGCGTCATGGGTTTGGAGCCCTTCTTTCCCATTTGGGTCACCTCCGGGTGTTGTCGTTATACTATTGGGCTTAGTTACTGATATATGTTTTTGAGCTAATAATCTGATATTTGAGTCACAATATATTTAACTCCTCCAGAACAGACCTCAAAGTGGTGGGCACGATGGGTGAAAATGAGAACATCAGCTCGAAAAAAGAAAATGCCTGGAGAACCCTCAAGCTCAAAAACGATGTTTTTGAAGCATTTGAGGAGATAAAAGATGCTTTAAAAGCCAAGCACGGTAAAAAATCCATAAGCAACTCCGATACAATGCAATTTCTTCTCTACCTCGCTAAGGTCGCACTTGAACTGGAAGGAAACCCCAAGCTTGAAGGTGTCGCAGAACCCCTTGACTACGATGTCCTGACGAACCTTGAAAGATACTCTCAATCTATCGCCGATTCTTTGGGGATTCCTGTTAAACACGTCAGAGGTGGCGTTTTGTGGGGCATTTTGGAAGTGGCGAACGAAGCGATCCAGGAAGACTGGAAAAAAGGTGAATATTACCTGAAGCTGGCTCAGAGCTGGGTGGGAGAGTATTCTTTTCACCCTTACGAGGAGGTTTCAAAAACTATTGAATCTTTAATCAAGAATATTCCGTGGACTGGACAGCGCAATCCTCACAGAGAGAAAATACACGAGAGGCTCTTTGAAAACGTTGAGAATCTTGTTGCGTTGATACTTCTGCGTCCCAACGCTCGAATCCTGGGAGCTTTAGTGCTCAATGAGATCCATGTTGGAAAATGGGAGAGGGCACTAAACTTTATCAAGGGGGTACTCCTCTCTGAAGGCCTGAATAAGGAAGAGCTTATTGGCCTGATTGAAGAGTTCATTAAAAACGCCGGTAAAGAGCTTGATCCCGAGACGCTGGAAGATTACGTTAGGCAACTCATCAAGGCTGCCGGCTCACTTTCCATAGAGCTGGAAATAATAGAGATTGCCTCCGATTTCACCGATGTCACACCCTTTTACAGCGAGATTCTGGAGAGGGGCTATCTCTTCCCAGAGCATCGGCTTGAAGTTTCCAGATCAATGATTCGGACGGCATCGAGAAAAAGTGATAGGACCCTTCTTGACCGTGCAATTGAGGTCGCTAAAAAAGAACTTGGAAAGTTAAGAACAATTCCGGGTTCCAATTTTGAGTACTATCGCTGGAGTATAGCGGAAACGCTGGTCAAAGCTGGATTTTGGGATAGCGTAATCAAACTTAAGTTCGATGATGAAATACCGTCTATTCGTTATTACACTTTTATGGCCCTCTCCCTCCTGGAGAAAAATTTTGATGATGGCTGGAGGGAGTTTGAGAAGATTGCGAAGATGATGTGTATAGAAGAGTGTAGGTACTTAGAAACGAATCCTGGAGTTTTTGAGTTGTTCCTTCCCCAGGAAGCAGAGGATGATATAAAAGAGTGCCTTAATAAACTCGAGAGTTCAAGCGTTGATTTCGGAAAGTTTTGGTTGAGTGTTTGGGGAAATGGGCTCTTTGAAATAAACGGAAAAATAGAAAGAATAGACGTCCACTGTCTGTGTCATGATCGGCAAAATAAAGTTATTTCCCTGTTTTTGGACGAGCGCAGTGAACTCCCTCAAGAGGTCGTTGTGAAGTTTATATCACGGCTTTTAAACCTCGGGGCTAAAGTTAGTATCCTTGATCATAAACTTATGCTTGCAGTGCTCCTAAGTGAATACGATGAATTCAGGGATATGGCAAGGGGCTTAGTTAAAGAAGCCATTGAAGAAGCCCGTAAGGAATATGGTATCAGCTCCATTGTGCGTTATCTGCGTTCTCCCGGATTTGTCAAACTTTTGGTTAGCGTTGGAATTGATCCAATGGAGATACTTAAAAGCACTGTGAAAGGGCTCATCCAGGTCAGACGTTCAAAGGGTGGGAGGCTTTATCCATCTGATATTCATTACCTCGTGAGGGGGTTCATTGCTGCTCTGGTCTTCAACGCTGAAGACAAAGACGAAATCAACGAGATCCTTGGTCTAATTGAAAATGGTAAACTTCTTGAGGTATTTGCGAACATAATAGAGGATCCGTCTCTCAGGCGCGCACTTGGAGCGTCAGAATTGCCTTCTAAGCAAGATTTAACTAACTACTTCCTTGAGGCCTATATGGAGAAGAATGGGTACACATCAACGGCTATTTTCATTCTGGAAAAGGAACTCAAAACGTATTTACTTCCTTATCTGGTAGATGGGCTGTTGAGCGAAGGAAATGTTGAACTGGTTGACAGATTAGTTTCGAAGTTCGGTTTGGGCTGGTTTGAAATGATACGGGGCAGACCTGAAGATGGACTAAAAATTCTTTTGAAATATCGGTTTGAGAAGTGCATCTCGGAGTTCAAGAAGAGGGGCAAAAAAGGGGAAGAACTACCCGGGTGCTACAGGACAGTTCTTTCACTCCTACGTGCATCGAGGAGATACCTTAAGCCTGAGGATTATGGCTCTCTGGGTGGAAAATACACCGGCAGGCTCTTGGCGTGGAAAGTCCTCAAAACTGGAAAGGGCTGATTGTTATTCAAAAACTCCCCACCCCTCCTCAAACTTCCTTTCTTCCTCGGCTTCTTCCTCCAGCTCGACCCTGAAGGTCTCCTCGGCTTTAACGTCCGGCCTCAGCCGTATGTCCAGAATTCCCCGGATTATGAACTCGCCGTGGCCGAGGAGGACGGTCCCGCCGCCGAGGGAATGGGCGACCATCTTGGGCGTTATCGTGCCGTAGGAGCCGACCATGATGACCTTCTCCTCCAGGAGCATTCTCTCCCTGAACTCGAAGCTCTGCCCCTTCCCGATTATCTTCTCATATTCAAAACCATCCGTGCTGAGGGCGACCTTTACGCGCCTCGCCTTCGCCAGGGTGGAATAGACCGTTCCGGCAATGAACTTTCCTTCCCCCCTGAAGTTTATCTGGGCCGAATCGCTCTCCGTGGCAACCGCCACCGTGCCGCTCCCCCTGACCTCTCCCTCGTCGGTGAAGAAGAGCAGCAGGATGTTCCTGTAAAGCTCGTCGGTTATACGAACCGCTGGAGCCCTAACAAAGCCCGTGCCGTCCGGTGAAACGGCCGCTTTGAAACCCGCTTTGGGAAACAAAACCCCTGACGCCCTTATCTTCCCCTCCGCAATGAACTTCCTCTCCACGTGGTAGCTCCGGTTCTTTCCGCTCCCGACCCAGTATCCCTTCATCTCAAGCTTTCCCGTCTCGAGTTCAAGTTCCTCCGGAAAAGTTGCCCCTGAGTCGGAGAAGCCCACCAGACTCGCGAAGTTCTCGGCGCGCCGGTATTCCCTCCGCTTTTTGAGCAGGGCGTAGGCCCCGAGGGACATCATCAGCAGGAAGAAGATGAAGAACCCCAGTATGAACACCCCTCCCTCGGGAACGTTGATGAGCATGTATATCAGGGGCACCGTGAAGAGCACTATGAAAAGCACCAGGAAAACGAAGACGAGCGTGCTTCCCCTCTCCTTGAGGACGACGAGCTTCATGGGTTTCACCGGTGAATGTTTGGGAGAAGTGGTTTATTACCTCTTTCTTTTGAGAGCCTCGCCCTTGTGAGGGGATGAGGCCAGCCTTCCCGCGAGCGGTTTATAACCGATGCCCCCAACCGTTGTTGGGGTGTTGACGATGGTTCGCCTTCCATTCCGCGATGGATTTTACGAACTGAGGCCGGGCAAGATAGTGGCTTTGGCGAAGAACTACGCCGAGCACGCGAGGGAGATGGAGAGTGAGGTTCCAGAAAGGCCTGTCTTCTTCCTCAAGCCGCCGAGCTCGCTGATAGGCCCGGGTGAGCCTATAATACTGCCCAGAATGAGCAGGAGGGTTGACCACGAGGTAGAGCTGGCGGTGATAATTGGAAAGCGCGCGAAGCGCGTGCCGAGGGAAAAGGCGATGGAGTACGTGCTCGGCTACACGATACTCCTCGACATAACCGCCCGCGACCTCCAGGCCGAGGCGAGGGAGAAGGGCCTTCCCTGGAGCCTCCCCAAGGGCTTCGACACCTTCGCTCCAGTCGGCCCGAGGGTCGTTGATAAACGCGAGCTGAAGATAGATGACCTGGAGATAGGCCTCAAGGTGAACGGCCAGCTAAGACAGCTCGGACGGACGAGCGAGATGGTCTTCAAGGTCCCGGAGCTGATAGAGTACATAAGCTCCGTCATGACGCTCGAGCCGGGAGACATACTAGCGACCGGGACTCCAGCAGGGGTAGGCCCGCTCAGTCACGGCGACAGGATTGAGGCCTGGATTGAGGGAATTGGGAATGTCGAGTTCGACGTCCTGGCCGAGGGTTCAATACTGTGCTGAGAAACTTTTTTAAGTTTTTAATCTTTAACTGTCTTCGGTGGTGTTATGAAGCCCGTCCGCTGGCTGGTAGTTCTCCTCTTGGTCCTGGTGGTGCTCAGCTCCGCCTGCCTGGACAACAATTTCGTCTACGCCAGGGGAAAGAACGTTCCGGCCGGGGAGAGCAGGGAGTGGCCTTTCAGGGGCCCGGCGAACCTGACGGTCGAGATAAGCTCCAGCGTCCCCGTCGAGGTGAAGGTTGTCTCCTCCGACGGAACCGTGCTGAGGGACTTTGGAACCGTCAGGGAAGTAAATGCGGTCGTTGAGCTTCCGGAGGGCAGGTGGAAGGTCGCGGTGAGCAATCCGGGCAACGAGACCGCGGTCATTGACGTGACCCTGAAGACCTGAGCCTTCGTTTTTCCCGGAACTTTTCCTAAATCGCTTCAGCATTTTCAAGTTTCAACTAACCATCGTTCGGCGGATTAAACGGCACATTAAACACCCTTCGAGCCTTCAATGTCGTAATGTGCGTTGGTGTCCAATTGTCCATCTTCCTGATGAATTTTTATTCATGCTGAGACTAAAAACGGCATAGAAGTCTGTTTTAACTCGTCTTTGGTTTTAAATCCGCGTTCTTGGCATTTACAGGGCTGAAAAACTTTATATTGCCAAACGGACCAATCTCCCAGGAATGCACATTCCCACGGAACATGGACATGAATGCTCATAACTGTACAGGAGGTTGGGAGATGGCGGACGCCAACTGGAAGGTTGGAGACGCGAGCTGGAAGCGTAAGGATTCGGACGAGACCTACCGCGAAGTGACGCCCGCGGCGATAATCCTCGGCGTCAT
Organism: Thermococcus sp. JdF3; assembly: GCF_012027495.1. NCBI lineage: Archaea > Methanobacteriati > Methanobacteriota > Thermococci > Thermococcales > Thermococcaceae > Thermococcus > Thermococcus sp. JdF3. The sequence goes on from NZ_SNUK01000005.1 coordinate 121,417, forward strand.
CTGGGGCGCCTTCATGGCGGCCAGCTTCACCTACGCGGGAATGATAATGGGCTTCACCTCCGGCGGTTCGGCGATAGCTGCCATCGTCGGCTGGGGAGTTCTGAGGGGAATCCTCAAGAAGGGAACCGTCGTCGAGAACAACATCGTTCAGACCATAGCCTCTGCCGTCAACATCTCGGTCTCGGGAGTCATCTTCACCATCCCGGCGCTCTACATCATGGGACTCCACGAGGAGATAAACACGACCTACTTCTTCCTCGCCACAGCGGCCGGAGCTATACTTGGAATCACCTTCATAATCCCACTGAGGAAGCAGATGATTGAGATAGACCGCCTCCGCTTCCCGACCGGGACTGCCGTTGCCACCGTCCTGAAGACCCCTGGAAGCGGAATCGAGAAGGCCAGACTGCTCTTCCTGGGCATGGCCGTCAGTGCAATAGTCTACCTCATCCAGCAGTTCCCGGTGCTCGGCCTCCCGGAGATAATCCCCGAGTACATAGACCTTGGCGCTATACTCCACCTCCCCGAGTGGGTCAGCCTGGCCATGGCCCTCTCGCTGATGGTCTTTGGAATGGGCCTCATCACCGGAAGGAACGGCCTCATAGTCCTCGCCGGTGGAATACTCTCCTACTACATCATCACGCCCATAGTTAAGACCCTCGGCTGGCTCCCGAGCGACGTCACCGGCGGTGCCGTCAGCGGCTTCGTCTACGCCAACATGACCAGGCCGCTCGGTATCGGAATGCTCCTCGGCGGCTCGATAGCGGGCCTCATACTCTCGATGCCCGTCATTATAGTCGCCCTTAAGAGCATAGCCAACGCGAGCAAGCTCGGAACCGGCAGGAACGAGGAGCTCCCGATAAAGTACCTCTACGCTGGAATAGCCCTTGCCTTCCTGCTGCTCCTCATTACCACCTACCAGCTGGGTAACCTCGGCATCGGCAGGAGCCTGCTCACGGCACTCGTCGGTGTCGCCTGGATATTCGTGGCGGCGCTGCTCGTTGCTATGTCCACCGGAATGACCGACTGGAGCCCGGTTTCGGGCCTCTCCCTCGTGTCGGTCATGATACTCCTCTACCTCACCGGCAAGCAGGTGCCGCTGACCATACTCCTTGGAGCCACCGTCGGTGTCGCCATCTCCGGCGCCGCTGACATGATGCAGGATCTCAAGACCGGCCACCTCGTTGGAGGTATTCCCTCCAGGCAGCAGAAGGTTGAGCTCCTCACCGCCTGGATAGGCCCGATAATAGCCCTCACCGTCGTTGGCCTCATATGGAAGGCCTACGGCATCGGAAACGAGACCGTCCCGGCACCGCAGGCCATGGCCCTCAAGTCCATGGTCGATGCGATCCTCGGCGGCAACGTCCCGGTGGACAAGTTCATCGCGGGAGGAATCCTCGGCTTCGCCCTCTCCATGAGCGGAATACCGGGACTTGGCGTCCTCGTCGGCCTGTCGATGTACCTGCCGATGCTCTACATCCTGCCCTACGGACTCGGCTGTATCGTCCACGAGGTGGCGAAGAGGAAGAAGGGCAACGAGTTCATAACCGAGAAGGTGCTCCCGGTCGCGGCCGGACTGATGGTCGGAGAGGCGGCAATGACGCTCCTCTTCGCGGTCCTGACCGTTATGGGAGTGCTCCACCCGTGAGGTGATGGAAATGAAGAAGCTCGCTGGAAACGTCCTGCTCACGGTAGGCCTCGTTGCGGGAGCCATCACCGCCGCCAGGATCCCGCCCATGTGGGGCGGCTTAGCCGCTTCCCTGGTCGTCATGGGGGCGGGCATCTTCCTCAGGCGCCAGGGTGCGAAGGAGGAGCTCCACAGGGCGGCCCAGAGCGGAACCGGAGGCGTCAGGGAGCTTGAGAGGCTCCTCACCGATGCCCTTGGCAGGATCGAGAGGATAATGGACGCCCCGCGCGAGAAGGCCGTTGAAGAACTCACCGGAATCCTCGAGGAGCTCGATGAGTTCGCCGAGAAGGCGCAACCCCTCAGGATAGAAGGCCTCATGACTTACGGAACCATCATGAGCGTCTTCAGCAGGGGCGAGAGGGCCCTCAACAGGGCCTGGAGCGCCTTCGCGGACGGCTATGAAAACGAGGGAAGGAGATACCTCCGCTACGGCTACGAGGACCTCAAGGAGACCCTCAGCGCGGTCAAGGCGCTGAAGGTCTGAGCTCTCTTTCTTTTCTTTCCCCGGCTATTCTATCACGTAGGTGTGTACCATGAGCCCGCCGTGGCCGATGAGGCGGTGATGCTTGATTTCAAAGCCGTTCTCGGTTATCGCCTTCTCTATCACCCTCTTCTCCGTCGTTATGAAGACGCCACGCTTCTCGAGAACCTTTGAGAGCTCCTGGAAGAAAGCCGAGTAAAGCCCGGGGATCATGCTCTTTCTGCCTATTTTAAGGCCGTAAGGAAGGTTGCTCACCGCGAAGTCCACACTCTCGACGTATTCGCTCAGCCTGGTGGCGTCGCCGGGGATGAACTCTATCCGCTCTAAGACCCCCGCGGAGAGGGCGTTCATCTCGGCCCCGCGCAGGTGTTTTCTATACTTCTCCAGGCCGATTATCCGTCCATCATAGCCCCTCAGGGCCAGCTCTATAGGAATCGTACCGCTCCCACAGAATGGGTCGATGAACGAACCCCCGTCCGGTTTTGCCAGCTCAATCAGTGCGTTGGCTATACTGGCCTTTAGGTGCGCCGGGTGGTCGTAAACGCGCCAGGGCCTCTTATGGAGCGAGCTGTCCCCGGTCGTGTCTACCCCGAGGAAGAAAACATCCCCAACCAGCTCTGCCCGGAATATAACAGCCGGGTGGTCGAGGTTGACCCTCGGAGTTCCGAAGCGTTCTAAACGCTCGAATATCGCCTTACCAACGGTCTTCGAGACATCTATGCTCGTTATCCTGTGCTCTCCCTTCCGGAAGCTCCTCACGGCGAAGCTCTCGCTGACTTTTACAAAGTGCTCTATCGGGAGCGATGAAACGAAGTCCTCAATCCGTTTGAGTGCTTTTTCCGGCTCGTCATAGCCTATCCCTTCAAAGCGCTCGCTTGCTATCTCCAATATAACCCTGTGGAGGAGCCTGGAGCGTTCGTTCAGGTACGTTGGGACGCTCAGTTCCCGCTTCCTTCCCTTTTCGTCGGTGTAGTAAGCCCCGCCGACCTCGGCAAGAACCCGCCCTTCAACGCCGAGCGGCTTCTCCTCCACACGAAACGGAACCCCAAGTCCCGAGAGCAGGTTCTCAACCTCCCCCTTTGCAAGATCCTCGATTCCCTTAGAAGTCGTCAGTAAAAGCCTCATGTAGTCACGTTGTCTGCTCCCGTTTAAAAAACCTGCCCCATCCTTCCGTATTTTTAGAGTTTTTATATTTAACTTGTTCCGATATCTTTATATACCATTTTCGGTCAAAATAATTTGTCATGAGGCTCCCGCTTAGGACCCTCACCCGGCTGGTGGCGGTTTACCTCGGCGTCCTCTTAGTGATCGTTCTGGTAGCCGGCGCCAGCTCGAACAAACTGACATGGGAGTACGCCCACGAGGCGGTTCTTAATATCCGCGAATCCAACCCGGTTTTTTACGCCGAGCTTGAGAGGAACGCCACCAGGGAGGGCCTGACAGTTGATGAGTACTACTATCGAATACTCACCAAGGCAAAGGGAGTCGAAACCGACAACCTTCTCCTCATGGGGATAGACCTCCTCAGGAAGAGCTTTGACTACTACCGCGAGAACCCCAAGTACGACTTCGCCCACGTCATAAAGGTGACCCTCGCCGTCATGGGGCTGGCCATGCTCCTGACGATTTTCCTGGGTCTGTTCCTGGGTTTTAAGCTGGCAAACGGAAGGTTCCTTGGGACGGTTGAGGGCCTGGCTCGCTTCTTCAACGGCCTGCCCTCCTGGTGGATAGGTGCGGTTCTGATAGCGGTCTTCGCCGTTGAGCTCGGCGTTCTTCCCATCGCCGGCCTGAGGAGCACTCCACCAAAGGAGGGCTTTGGGGGCTTCATCGACATCCTCTGGCATCTCGTCCTTCCCGTTACCACGCTGGTCTTCGTCTACGTCTGGGAGTTCGTGGTCACGGTGGCCCACGAGGTGAGGAACGAGCTTGGAAAGCCCTACGTCTTCACCGAGAGGGCCAAGGGCCTTCCCGAGGGGATGATATACAGGAAGCACGTTCTCAGAAACGTTTCCATCGTCCTGAGTTCTTTCACGGTCCAGAAGTTCGTTGAGATGTTCACGGACTACATAGTCATAGACGTCCTCTTCGGCCTCGGCGGCCTTGGAACACTCCTGAGGGCCAGCTTCGTCAGGACCATAGTCCCGGCCATAGGCGTCGTCGTGCGCTTCGACTACCGCCTCTTCTTCGTCGTAACGCTGTCGATAGCCACCATAACGTTCCTCTTCTCCCTCCTGCTGGAGCTGACCAAAGGACTGCTCGATCCGAGGGTGAGCTGAAATGGGAAGGAAAGCGGGAGTGGCGATACTCGTAATCTTCGCGCTCTTCGTAATCTTCTCGAACGCGGGCGTGAGCGAGGAGGACATTGCCAACTGGGAGAATCTCAACTACTGGAAGGACAACCCGCGAATGGCATATCCCTCGTGGTTCGCACTATTCGGCGACAGAACTCCCACTGTCTTCCTGGAGCCGTCGCTCGTTGAGGCGAATGGTTCCTCGGTTTACAGATTTTCCTACGAACATACCTACCGCGATAAGCCGAGCGACGTCAGATTCTACGGCCTTCCCTACGGCGAGGAGGTTGAGATAAGCGTTTTAAGGCCGGACGGGATCAGAGTGCCCCTCTATCGGGGCATCGCCACCTCCAGCAATCTCAGCCTCAACACCAACATGCGGGTGGCAGTTGTTTCCTCTCTTTCCGACGTTCTCAATCTCAGCGAAGCTGGATACGTCCTCTTCTCCGCGACCGAGCTTTTGTTCTCCCGCGACGGAAGTATGGCAACCCTCAACGGGGAGTACGTCTTTGAGGTTCGCTTAGCAGGAAACGCGACCCCTTCCGTTGAAATCCTTGGAACCTGCTACGGTCTCCTCGGCACGGACTCCTACGGCAGGGACATGTGGGTGGGCTTCGTCAAGGGAATGAACAACACCCTCTACCTGGCCTTCTTCACCACGGTGCTGATAGTGGTTCTGGGGGTTCTAATAGGTCTCATTTCGGGCTACGTTGGCGGTGCCCTGGGTGAGTTCATAACGTTCCTCCTGGAGGTTCTGGTGGCTTTGCCGATGCTCCCAATCCTCGTCGTCCTCGTCTGGCTCTTCTCCACCCAGGGCTACGGCCAGCAGGTCAGGATAAACCCCGTCCTCTTCATGTTCTTCGTTGCCCTCCTAACCCTCGGGAAGTTCGCCAAGACGGTTAGAATGATAACGATAAAGGAGAAGGTGAACGAGTACGTCAAAGCCGCGGTGAGCATGGGTGCCGGCACGCTCTGGGTCCTGAGGAGGCACATACTCCCGCCGGTCGGGGAGTTCTCCCTCAGGTACTCCACCATACTCCTGGCCAGGATAGTGGCGCTGATTTCAGTGTTCGGATTCTTCGGCCTGATTCCGGGCACCAACTGGGGCTCCTTCATGATAGAGGCCATGAACCAGGGGGCGCTCTACGGGGGCTACTGGTGGTGGATAGTGGCCCCGGGTCTTGCCATGGCCGTTCTAAGCGCCGGTCTGGCCTTTGTCTCCTCCGGCTCCGGTTAGCTACTCCAGTATCGCCACCACACCCTTCCACTTCTTTCCGAAGCACTCGCTCGCCAGGACGTGCTTGCCTGTCAGCCGCTCCAGGAGCTTTGTTCCGCCGTGGCACTTCTTGAAGCCCGTCGCTATTCCCACGGTGAAGCCCTCTATCTCCCTTATTCCTACGCGCTTTGTGCCGTCCAGCTTCCCCCTCAGCTCGTCCCCGTACCTCCAGAGTATCCTCCTCGGGTCCAGGAGGAGGTCCCTTTCAACTCCCTCAAGGACATCCTCGAAGTCCCGGGTGAACTCTTCTTTTTCCTGTTTCTCCTTTCCGAAAAGAGTAAAACGGCCGGTCTGCCACTCCCTGAGGAACCATCTTGCCGTCTCCTCCAGATCGACCTCACCGCCGGCCTTTATGAGGCCCCTTCTCTCGCCTATCTTCCTGAGGATCTCCTCCTCGCCCTCAAACTCCTCGATGCCAAACTTCTCGGTGAGGGCCTCCTTCCTCGTATCCAGAATACGCCTGATGAGTTTGAGCGCCGGTTTTACTGGTTCATCTATCTTGTCCGCGGGGAAGCCTCCCTTGATGACCAGCTCGTCGAAGTCGTCTATCGGGATGACGCCGGGGCTGTCGAGGAGCCATAGCTTTTTGCTCAGCTTTATCACTTGTTTACCCTTTGTGTAGCCGGGAATCGGGGCGGTTCCAACTGCTTTCTTTCCCTTCAGGGTGTTTATTATCGTGCTCTTCCCCACGTTGGGATAGCCGATGAGGGCCACCTTGACCTTTTCCCTCTCATCCAAAAGCGGCCTGGCGAGCCTCTTTATCTCCCTCCTCAGTATCCCGGTTCCCTTTCTCTCACGGGCGGAGATGAAAACGACCGGAACGTCGCTCTTCCTCTTGTACTCCTCGGCCCATTCTTTTGGAACCAGGTCTGCCTTGTTCATGACTATGAGGAGTGGTTTTTCCTTCTCCAGGATGAGCCTCTCAAGCTTTCGGTTCCTCGTTCCTATGGGGTCACGGGCATCGACGACCTCGACGATAACGTCGGCCTCGTCAACTACCTCCCTCACCACCCTCCACGCCTTTCTCGCCTTCATCTCTCACCACCGTTATCTCGAGGATTACCGTGCCGCCGTCCGTGTACGGCGGCCCCGGGTCGAGGCACTGAACGTATGCCTTCTCTCCCCTGCCCAGGCCTAGTTCACTCGGCTTAATACCCTTTCGCAGCGCAACTATGTACGGCAGGAGCGATGCGAATGCATGGGTGCATATGGCGTCGGTTTCCTCGAGCTTTACCTCCGGCCCCTCGACCACTATCCTGTCTCCAACATGAAAAACGGGGCATTTTCCCCGTATTTCTGCTACGCGAATCTCTAGCCGCTCCATACCCTCACCGAAACCTAAATAAAGATTGACGTTCAAAAAACTATTCGATATAAGAAGCCCGTTATGATAACGATTGATGGTGGTGCTCAACGTGTCCGAGGATATCGAGGCGAAGATTCGCCGTCTGAGGGAGCTGGGTAAAGCCAGCGCCGAACCAGAACCCCCCGTGGCCCCAAAACCTGCCCCTGCTAAAAAACCCTCCCGGAGACCGCGCTCGGTTGGTAGTATCCGCGAGAAAGAGCGGAGGAAGAGGATCCTAATAGGAGTTTCTATCGTGATAATCGTGCTAATTCTGACATCAGTTGGCGCCTACATTTATCTCCAAAACCGTGCCGCCGAGGAACTTACCAACGCCAGAAACAAAAAACTGGCCGAGGTTAACCTCTACTTCAAGCCCGATATATTCAACAATACCAACTGCTCCCCCAAAGCTAACGCTATCAAATCCCAGCTGCTCAACCAGATCCTTCATGCCAAATCCGTTGATGAACTCAATGCCGTTGATGTTAAGGGGAGCTATGACATTGCGTTGCGTGAGTACAATTCATGTATCGATGAACTCCATCGGGTGGAGCTGGAGAAGCAGCTGAACCGGACAAAGGAGCAGAAATTAAAACTCCTTGAGCTTGAGTTCCAGCCGCTTCTCTCGATGCCTCTACCGGATGACATCCGCACCAAAACTGTAACGTACATGAACGACCTCAAGGAGCGCGTCATGTCCGCCACCAGTGTTGATGAGGTCAACTCCATAAAGGCCGACCCGTACCTCCTGGAGGTGTGGAGGGACTACTACTACTGGCGCATTGACGCCCTCCCCGGACAGGATGTGATACTTGAGTACGGGGACTCCAAGAAGATGGTCACTAAGGCGGATGCCAAGGCTGTGCTGGGAGGCATTATGGACTATAAGGAGCTTATGAAGTACAACGTCGTGAAGGTTGAGTGGGTGGAGATGTCCCTTGTCCTCCCCAAGAGAAACATAAACGGTGCGTTCCTTTCGCCGGGTGACAGAATAAAACTCTTTATCCAGGGCCAGAACACAACGACGGTTGACGGGTACTTTGAGCTTGTCCTCCTGCCGGTTCAGTCGGGTTCGATATCAGTGAGTGAGTCCCAGAGTCAGTCAAGTTCCTCCTCCACTTCCTCATCGACCACTTACAGTGAGAGCCACTCCTCATCCGCTTCCCCTGGTGGAGCCTCGATATCTGACAGCAGCAGTGCGAGTGACTCCGTTACCAACAGTCAGTCAGTGAGTCAGAGTTCGTCCGGCAGTTACTCCTACAGCGTGAATCTGGCGGAGATACTCAAAGCGATAGCCGCCGGTAAGATACAGGCCAGCGAGGAGGTTAAGCAGCAGCTCAGTGCGTACGGATGGAAGGTTCTTGACCTCGAGAAGGACACGTCATTGGAGGCCATTGACCACAACACCCAGCTGCTCGTTATAGTCAAAGTTCCCTCGATATTTGTCCCGGACGTGCTGGCCAACCAGAACTCCCTTTACCTTGTCAGAGTATCGACGTGAGGTGATAGCCGTGAAACGCCCCGCGGCATTTCTTTTACTTTTCATTTCGTTATTTGCGGCTCTGCCTGGCCACTATCAAGTGCGGGCCGCAGGCACACTCCAGGGTGATGTTCTAATCGACCTTAACGTTACCCTTGTAAACACCGCCCCGTTTCCCAAGTTTCTTGTTCTCAATCCCGCGTACAATATAACCGTTTACCGGCGCGGGAACAATGAGACGGACCTTGGGTTCTACATAGATAAGGGAATGAACCTTAACTACAATCCTGGCATATGGATTATGCCGTACGAAACCGTTGTGATAAACGTCAGGGTCTCCAAAACCGAGTCATACTCTCTCCCGTCCATTACGTGTGGGGGAACCGATGGTACCTCCATCGGCTGCGGTGTTGTTGTGCCTCCTCTCCTTAACTCCCCATCCCAGCTCTCGGCGCTCTCAATGTTCCCACTCGTCGATGGACACATCCGTATTCTGGAGTACCAGGGAGTCGTTAAGTTCAACGTGTACTCGGGGGATGAGGGTACGTTCAGGAAGTTCTTTGCCGTTACCGTCCCGGTTGTGTTCGTTGATGGGAGGATGTACGACTTCACTCCGAACTACACCATGAACTACAGCGAGTATGTGGACGCACTTTTTGAATACACCGGAACAGGGAGGCGCTCTGTGAACGTAGAAAACAGCGTTCAGATGCCACAGGGGATGTTCCAGCTCACTCCAACGCTTCTTACCGGTGTCAGTGTTGGAATGCCAGGTCAGGTTCTCCCGTCGAATGAATCATACGAGTTGCCTGTGTGGGTCGTCACAACGGGAACCGGTGTGGAGATAACCTACCGTGTTGAATGGAGCGCGGGGGGGCTGTAAAAGTTGGCGTTTGATGATGAGAAGAAGAAAAAGCCCACCTCCTGGATAGATGAAATCCTGAACGGTGAGGATGACCTACTGGAGAATATGCTGACCTCCAGCAAAAAGACCGCTCCCAGGGATGAAAAAAAAGAACCTGAGAGAAAGAAGTCCGGTGAAAAAGAGGCCCCAGAGGCCCCGTTCCCCATTGCGGGGAGTGGGGGTATAGACCTTCAGGAGATACTCAGCAAGCCCACCACTCCCGAGGAAGCCGCTCAGAGTCGCCCCACAGGGGCGGACCTTCTGGGGGAGATTTTCTCCACGGCACCGCCGAGGGAGGAGCCCAGGCCCAAGGCGAAACCCACATCACCACCCCCATCAACCCTTCAGGATATATTGAGCACGTTCCCTCCCGCGGAGGAAACAAAGTACGTTGGAAAGGCTGAGGTTCTCGATGCCTATGGTAACGTTCGCATTTTGCGGGTTAAGGGAGAACCCGTCCCGATATATGAAATACGTCTCCCTAAACTCAGCAGAGAGGAAGAGGAACTCCTCCGCCTTATAAAAGAACGGGCAATAACGGAGCTCCAGATAGACCCCACCGCCTTTCCAAATCCGGAGGAACGGAGAAGGGTCTTCATGAACGCCATCAGGAAAATGCTGAAGTCTGCGGCCCCCCACTTCTCGGAGGGCAGGATAGAGGTACTCGCCGACATGATAGTTCAGGTCATGATAGGCTACGGCAAGCTTGATCCCCTCGTCCGCGACGACAACCTTGAGGAAGTCATGGTCATAGGAAACAACAGGCCGGTTTACGTCTGGCACAGGCGCTTTAACATGTGCAAGACCAACATCGTGTTTGAGGAGGAGAAGGAGATACTGAACATCATCGAGCGCATAGCCAGGGAGGTCGGCAGAAGGATAGACCAGCAGAGTCCCCTCCTTGATGCCCGCCTTCCCGATGGAAGCCGTGTGAACGCGACAATCCCGCCGATCAGCCTCGACGGCCCGACGATAACCATCCGTAAGTTCAAGAAGGACCCGCTCACCATCATAGACCTCATCAAATACGGCACTATGAACACCGACATAGCGGCCCTCCTCTGGATCTTTGTCGATGGACTCGGTGTCAAGCCCGCCAACGTCCTCGTCGCGGGTGGTACCGGTTCCGGTAAGACCACCACCCTCAACTCACTCGGGATGTTTATTCCACCGAGCGAGCGCGTCATCACCATAGAGGACACCGCGGAGCTCCAGCTCCCGGTGGAGCACTGGGTGAGGCTTGAGACGAGACCGCCCAACGTTGAAGGTAAGGGCGAGATAACAATGGACGATCTCGTTAAGAACACCCTCCGTATGAGGCCGGATAGAATCATCGTTGGTGAGGTTCGTGGTCCGGAAGCGAGGACGATGTTCACGGCGATGAACACGGGACATAATGGGGCCCTCTACGACTTCTCGGTCATACAGCTCTCGGACGGCAGGTTCGTGCTCATCGGCGACCTCATCGATGAACTCTTCGAGAAGTACTCGGACAGGGTTGAAACCTACAGGGATTTGGAGTACATAGTCCTCGACGAGAAGGACAGGTTTGAGGTGGTAAGCGTCGGCCCCGACCTGAATGCCGGGAAGCACATCGTTTCAAGGGTCTGGAGGAGAAAGGTAAGGCCCGGGGAGAAGCTTATCCGCGTGAGAACGAGGACAGGCAACGAGGTGATACTCACCAAGACCCACCCGTTCTTCGTCTTCTCCGATGGCGACGTCGTGAGAAAAGAGGCGGAGAAGCTGAAACCCGGCGATAGGGTCGCGGTGATGAGGAAACCGCCGAGGCCACCGCAGAGGAAGGCCATCGTAAGTCCGGAGGTTTACGCGGGGATAAGTGACTACTACATCGTCCCCGGCGGAGAGGGCCTCGTGAAGGTTCCGAACGACGGAATCCCGCCTGAAATGGCCCAATATTTAATCTCAGTCAACTCGAAGCCCGTAAGGATTGTCCGCGAGGTGGACGAGAAGCTCTCCTATGCCGTTGGCGTACTCCTCGGCGACGGCTACATCTCCTCGAACGGCTACTACGTCTCGGCCACCTTCGACGACTCCTCCTACATGAACGCCTTCACCTCGGCCCTGTCGGAGTTCCTGCCGGAGAGCGAGCCCGAAATCAAAAGAAACGAGGGCTACACCGTTGTGACCTACGGCTCGAAGATATTCGCCGAGTTCCTTCACAGGGCATTCGGAATTCCCAAGGGCAGGAAGGAGAACCTCGACGTGCCCGATTTGGTGCTGTCGAACGACGAGCTTTTGAGGTACTTCATAGCGGGCCTCTTCGATGCCGATGGCTACGTGGACGAGAACGGCCCGGCCGTAATCCTCACGACGAAGAGTGAGAACCTCGCGAGGAAGGTCTGGTACGCCCTTCAGAGACTCGGGATAATAAGCACGGTCTCCCGCGTGAGGAACAAAGGCTACAAGGAGGGCGTAACCTTCAGGGTTACCGTGAGGGGCGTTGATGACCTCATCAGGTTCAACCGCTCGGTTCCCCTCAGGCACTCACGGAAGAAGGCGAGGCTTGAGGAGCTCATCAGGAAGTACAGACCGCACCGCGGAAAGAGGACCGACCGCGTTCCGATTTCGCCGGCAATGCTCGAACCCATAAGGAGGGGGCTCAACCTCAGGGTTTCCGAGCTTTCAAAGCTCGCCACCAGCCACGCCGGCGAGAAGGTTTCGGAAAGCCTCATACGCCACGTCGAGAAGGGCAGGGTGAAGGAGATAAGGCGCTCCGCTTTGAAGGGAATAGCCCTCGCCCTCCAGCGGGTGGCGAAGGATTTGAACGATGACGAGGCCTGGGTTCAGGCGAAGAGGCTTGAACTCATAGCGGACGGCGACGTCTACTGGGACGAGGTCGTGAGTGTTGATGAGGTCGAGCCGGCGGAGCTGGGTATAGAGTACCTCTACGACCTCACCGTCGAGGAGGATCACAACTACGTTGCCAATGGTATACTTGTTTCGAACTGTATGGGCACAATCCACGCCAACAGTGCCCGCGAGACAATAATACGCCTTGAGAGCCCTCCCATGTCCGTTCCGAGGATTATGATTCCGGCGCTGGATATAATCATCATGCAGGTCAGGTTCCACAGCAGAAAGAAGGGCACCATAAGGCGCATTACTGAAATAGCGGAGATATCGGGAGTTGAGGGAGAGAGCATACAGCTCAACAAGCTCTACAAGTACGATCCTGCCAAGGACGAGCTCGTATCAACGGGTGTCCCCAGCAGAACCCTCAATCTCCTCGCCCACCACACGGGAATGAGCGTCTCCGAGCTGGAACTGGAGAAGGAGAAGAGAAAGATAATCCTTGACTGGATGATTGAAAGAGGTATCAGGAGCATCGAGAAGGTGGGCTACTATATCCGGCAGTTCTACATAGACGAGGAGTCGCTTCTGAAGAAAATCGAGGCCGAGGGCAGCACTGAGACGAGCAGACAGATAAAGACTTTGATTTGAAGGTGATGTCGATGGGGGTCTTCGATGCGTTTGTCAACTTCCTCGAGCGCCTCGGGGGAAAAACTATCGAGGTTGCGGAAAGGCCCGTCAGAAGGATACCGGAGGGCAGGTCAGTTCAGGAGAGACTGAAGGCCCTCAAACAGCTCCAGAAGGAGATGGAAACTGAAAAGCGGGAGGAGGAAAAGGAGAAGCAGCTTGAAGAAATTCTGGAGTGGCGGAAGCAGGAAATACAGCGCCCGTTCTCTGACAGGCTTGCGGATGCCATGCTGCGCTACTTTAAGGGCCCCATAGAGTCCCTTACTAAATCCCTCCGGGGCCTGGATGAGGACCTTTACCGTGCCAGCATGACAACGCCCAAGGAAAAATACGTCGCCCTCATACTCCTGGTGGCTATTTTCTCCGCGGTGTTCTCTGCCCTGTTTGGATATCTGCTCTACCTGACACCCGATATAATAGTCCTGCTGGCGATCCTTGGTTTTATCGGTGGATTCATGTACATGAGGCACTACCCCCGCATGGTGTGGAAAAGACGCGTGGTGGAGGTGGAACGTGCCCTTCCCTACGCCCTCAGGCATATGGCCTCACTGCTCAGTGCCGGCGTCGGTATCGCGGAGGCCATGCTTTCGGTGTCCAGGGCTGACTATGGCCCAATCTCTGAAGAGTTCGAGTTTATACTGATGGAGATGAGGGCTGGTTCTTCCTTTGAAGACTCCCTATCCAAGTTTGAGCAGAAAATGGCGTCCGAAAGCGTTAGCAGGGTGGTTAAACAGATACTGAGGGCGGTTAAGTTTGGCGGCAACCTCTCCGAGATACTCTATAAGATGGCGGAGGATTTCTCCTTTGAGTACAGGATGAAGTTGGTTGAGTACGTCCAGAAAGTCAACGGTATATCCTTCATTTATATGTTTCTCACGATCGTCATGCCCACGATGTTCGTCGTTGGTATCCTGGCAGGTTCCGTGATGGCCCAGCACCTCGTCATGCCCCCCGAGGCGCTCGCGGTGATACTGCTCTTCGCGTTTCCGGGGGTGTCGTTCATAATCATAAACATGATCAAGAAGGGAGAACCCAGGTGATCCGCATGCCCCGTGGAATAACGTCTCTGCTAGTCTCTGCGTTTCAACGGATCCTTCCCCAGAAGTGGGTGAAGCGTTATGAGATATTCATTTATTCGGCGGGATTGAACTTCCTTGCTGTTGAGTATCTCGTTATCTCCATCCTGTTCGGTATTATTGGTGCGCTCCTTGTGGAGATGGTGTCCACATGGCCCTACTCTGTGGCCGCGTTCATTGCCCTCTTCCTTGGTATGGCCTTTGGGTATCCCTACTGGAAAGTCATGAAGCGTGTTGAGGAGATGGAGAAGAACCTTCCCGATGCGTTTTTCTACCTTGCCAGCTCACTCCGTGCTGGAATATCCTTCTCGGAGGCGCTGGAGGAGCTTACCACGGCCAAGTTCGGGGCATTGACTGATGAGTTTAAGAAGACCGTGGCGGAGATAAAGAAGGGCCGTCCCACCGTCGATGCCCTCAGGGCCTTTGCAATTCGGAACAGAAAATCGGTGGTCCTGTACAGATCGATGATGATTATCATTGAGGCCCTAGAGCGCGGTGCCCCTATGAGCGATGTTCTGGTCTACGTCGGCAACGACGTGAGAGAGATACTCAGAATCAGACAGGAGCGCAAGGCTTCCACTGGCATGCAGATGATGTTTTTTATAATCACCAGTGGATTCATAGGCCCCATGATACTCGCGGTCGTTTACAAGGTCATGGAGACAATGGGAACGGACATGGTGGTACTCCCGGTTGACACCATCAAACTGATACTCCTGGGCTTCGTTATCATTCAGGCCTTTATCTCCGGCCTTGGAATTGGGGTAATAAGAGAAGGAAAGTACTCCGCCGGGCTTAAGTACAGCCTCATGTTGATGCTTGTGGGTGTGGCCGTCTATCAAGGCGTCTCGTCACTCAACATCAGCGGTGGCTTCGGACTCTGAGTCCTTTCCCTTTTCTATGTCCACTATCTCGACCTCGAACACGAGGGTCTTTCCTGCGAGCGGGTGGTTGAAGTCGAGACTGACGCTCTCTTCCCCGACTTTGGCTATCTTTGCTATCCCCGAGTCGGTCATGACGTACATGCCCTCAACCGGCTCCATCCCTATGTTGGTGAACTCGGTGAGGGGAACCTCTATGACCAGCTCCGGGTTGGGCATACCGTAGGCCTTCTCCGGCGGAATTGTGACGGTCTTCTTTTCACCGATCTCCATCCCCAGCAGTGCCTCATCGAGGCCCGGGATGATCTCGCCGACACCGACATTGACGCCGAGCGGGCCGTACTCCCTCTCCTCGACGTATATCTCGTTTTCCCTGGCGATGTCCTCGTAACTCGTGTCAAAAACTTCACCGTTCTCAAACCTGCCTATGTAGTGGAACACCACAAAATCTCCAGCTTCAATCTTCATTTCCTTCAACTCCAAAACTGTCTTCAAGGGGGGTTACTCCCGCGCCTTATAACGCTTTTGGTGTCCCTTTCGGAAGGCACGACAGGTATATAAGGACGTTGCACTATATAATGCCGGTGATTGACATGGGATACCTTTCTGACATGCTGAGTAAGGAGTATGGAAACCTCGAAGTTAGGGAAGTCTACTCCACCAAGCTGGGGGAGACGGACGTGGAGATACTCGAGGCCTCGGTGGGGGGAGAGAAGTTCATCGCCATGTTCCAGAGCGTTCCGGTTAAGGAGAACCTCTACAAGTGGTCGATAATCATAACCAGCGCCCACAACACCCGGACACTTAAGGGGATGGACACCCTGGAGGGCATAAAGCTGGCCCTCAAGTCGAGCATAGACGCCATGATGGCGGGGATGGGGAAGGGGTGAGCCCCTTCATTCCTCGGGCAGGATGTAGTACACGTAGTGCGGCCTGCTTGTTATCTCGTCTATGAAGACAACCGTTCCCGTCTTCGGCGGCTTGAGGTAGTGGACCTCCCCTTTCTTCGTCGTCACCGCCGCGAAGGCGTCTCCTCTCCTCACACGGTTGCCAACGTTGGCTATGATGGTCTTTGTATAGCCCTCCACGGGGAGGATGAGCAGCTCGTCGCCCTTCTTCAGGTATATCCTGGTCCTCCCGTCGGGGAGAATTAGTACCGCGTCGGCGAGCATCCTTCCCTCCGTTCCGTCCACGTACTGGTAAAAGCGGTCGTAGATTTCCTTCGCCAGGAACTTCGCCCTCTCCGCCTCCACGAAGTCGGGAACCTCCTCACCCTTTTCCAGCCAGACCTCAACGCTCCCCTGGATTATCACACAGTCCCTGGTGACCTTTCCGCCTTTGATGCACTCCTCCGCGGGAGCCTCCACGTAGAGCCTCGGCATCTTCTCCATGCTACCACCCAAGGTTTACCTCGGGGTAAAAGCTTTTAAACCTGCCCTTCGTACCGCTCCTGATAAAAATGTCCATCAGGGTAAAATTCGCGGCACTCTACACCCTGCTGTTTGCACTGATGACCCTCATGATGGGCTACAGTGTTAAAAACTCCGGACTTCAGCGGAGTGAGGCCCCTTCCTTCGGCGTTCTGCTGCTCGCAATCGTTGCCGTCTCCCTGCTGGTCATCTTTCTTGTGCTCCTGAGCTGGAGGGACCTCCCGCCAGGCAAGAAAAAGTATCCCGTTAACGTCAGGTCCTATCTTATGGCCTGGGCGTTCGCGATAGCCGGTGCGGCCGGGATACTCTACTACATCGGCCGCTCGAATCCCACTCCCTCCGTGAACTCCACCCTCAACTCGTCCCTTAACAGCACGACGGCCAACGGCAGCGCTATCCCGCCGGCGCCGGTTTACCACAACGACACCGTTTCAGCCGCCCCTCACTCGGGGGTTCCCTCGAGCT
The DNA here is from genome assembly GCF_012027495.1 of Thermococcus sp. JdF3. Classification (NCBI taxonomy): domain Archaea; kingdom Methanobacteriati; phylum Methanobacteriota; class Thermococci; order Thermococcales; family Thermococcaceae; genus Thermococcus; species Thermococcus sp. JdF3. The sequence goes on from NZ_SNUK01000005.1 coordinate 138,231, forward strand.
ACGTTCTCTACGGTGCGGCGCTTCTGTTCCTCGCGGGCCTGTCCTACTTCGCCGTGATCTATTACCGCGAGGCCCTCAGGAGGAGGAAGCTCAGGGAGATGAGGCTTAAGGCGGAGCTCTTTGACAGGAAGGTGGAGGAACTCGGTCTGGAAATGTTCAGCGACCCGAGGGAGGCGGTTGTTGGGATATACAAGAACGCCGTCCTCTGGCTCGAGATACTCGGCGTTCCATACAAGGAAAGCTGGACCCACTGGGAGCACGCGGAGAGGGTTCAAATTTTCAGAGAGCCCTTCAGGGGCATAACTGAGCTCTTTGAGAAGGCAAAGTACGCCCCGGAGAAGGTTACGTGGGAGGATGCGGAGAAGGCGCTCGAGCTTTACAGGAAGATGAGGGGTGCTGTGAATGAGGTTTCATAGGGCCCTTCTTATCGTTGGCTCCGTTTTGGTGCTGGTCGCCACCCTGGCCGGTTCCTACCTGGTCAGGTGGCTGGCCGTTCTCTTCCTGGGGGCAGTGATGGCGTTCTTTCTGTTCGGTGTTGAGATGAACGTGGCGAGACGGAGGCGGGACCGCGAACAGAGGGTTGAGAGGAAGACGGACGTAGACAGAACCGTTTCCCTCCTCCGGAAGGCCAGAACCGGCAGGGTCGCCCGCTCGCTGGTGGAGGAGAAGATAGCCGAAATCTACGCCACCCTGTCCGATGACTACAACTCCACCTATCACTCACTCCTCACGGACCCGAACGAGGCCATAAGGACCCTCCGCGCGGAGGGCGATTTCCTCGACAACCTGGAGAAGGCGCTTGACATTGTGGAGGCTGATCTGAATGAAGGTGGGAGAGATACACGAGAAGGGTAACGCCGTTCTCTCGGAGGTAAAGAAAGCGATAGTCGGGAAGGACGAGGTGCTGAGGCTTATCCTGACCACGATACTCGCCGACGGCCACGTCCTGCTGGAGGATCTGCCGGGACTGGCAAAGACCCTGATGGCCAAGAGCTTCGCCAAGGCCCTCGGCGTCCAGTTCACCCGCGTCCAGTTCACGCCGGACCTGCTCCCGAGCGACATACTTGGAGTGAGTGTCTTCAACCAGAAGACCCTCGAGTTCGAGTTCAGGAAGGGGCCGGTCTTCACCAACATACTCCTCGCGGACGAGATAAACCGCGCCCCGCCGAAGACACAGTCCGCTCTACTCGAGGCCATGCAGGAGAGGCAGGTTACCGTTGAGGGAAGCACCCACTCGCTTCCCAGGCCCTTCATCGTCATCGCGACCCAGAACCCGATAGAGCAGGAGGGAACCTACCCGCTCCCGGAGGCCCAGCTTGACAGGTTCCTCGTCCGCCTCCGCGTCGGCTACCCCTCGAAGGCGGAGGAGATAGAGATACTCCGCAGGAGAATGGCCAGGAAGAAGGAGGAACCGGACGTCCAGACGGTTCTGAGCGCGGAGGAAGTGGTCGAGATGCAGAGGGCTGTGGAGGAGGTCTACGTCAGCGACGCCATACTGGAGTACATAACGGACATCGTGACGGCCACCAGGGAGGACAGGAGGGAGATAGAGATAGGCGCCTCTCCGAGGGGGAGCCTGGCCCTTCTTAAGCTCTCCAGGGCCTACGCCGCCCTCAACGGAAGGGACTACGTGATTCCCGACGACGTTAAAGCCGTTGCCGTTCCGGCTTTGAGCCACAGGCTTATCCTCAAGCGCGAGCTGTGGTACACCAAGGTGAGCCAGGAGAGCATAATGGAGAAGCTCCTCGAGCGCGTTCCGGTTCCTAAATTCGAGTGAGGTGGAACGGTGCAGCCGGTTCCAAGGACTCCAACACCCGCTGAACTTGGGAAGGGGCCCGCTGAGGACGCCGGGCCAGAGGGGAGAATGGTTCCAACGGAAAAGGCTGAAGAGCTTTTCCTGGCCCTCTGGCTTCTTGTCCTCATCGCCTTCCTCCTGCTCCGCTGGGATCTGGTTTACCTCCTCCTTCCGGCCCTTTGGCTGGTCTTCGTCGCGGTGTTCTTCTTCAAGCCCAAGATGGACGTCGAGCTGGAGAGGGTGATTCCCCACAACCGCTTCCTCGAGGGCACTGAGATTGAGATAGTGCTCAAAATAAGGGCCGGCGAGAGGATTCCAAGCCTCAAGGTGAGGGAGGACCTTCCCGAGGGGCTTGAGCTGATAGACGGGAGAACCGAGTGGGTGCTGTCCCTGAGGAAAGGCGAGCTGAGGGAGCTCCGCTACCGCGTCCGCGTTAAGCGCGGAATCCACGAGTTCAACTGGGTCGAGCTGAGCTACCGCGATCCCTTCGGCTTCTTCCACTTCACGAAGAAGTTCGACCTCTACACCGAGCTCATAGGCGTTCCCATAATAGAGGACGTTCCAACGCCCTACTCCACGAGGGGAACCAAGATAACCGTCGGCTCCCTTCCCAGCCCGAGGGTCGGCGAGGGCGTGGAGTTCCACGCTATCCGGGAGTACCAGCCCGGCGATCCGCTGAAGATAATCAACTGGAAGGCCACCGCCAGGACCGGCAGGATAATGGCCAACGAGTACGAGAGCGAGCGCAAGGTGGACGTGATATTCATCGTCGATGCCTCCTACACCGGGGAGCTGGTCTTCGACGACCTCATTCGAGCCGCCGCCTCGCTCATGCTCAACGCCCTGAACAGCGGAACCAGCTTCGGCCTGCTCCTGGCAGAGGAGGTTCCCCTCTGGGTCCGCCCGGACTACGGCAAGAGGCACTTCTTCAAGTGCATCGACTTCCTCAGCACGGCCAGGCCCGACAGGAACAACATGATAGCCTACCAGGTCGAGCACCTGATACGCTCCCACTTCCCGCCGAGGGCGCAGCTGGTCTACTTCTCCCCCCTCCTCACCGAGGAGAGCAGGGAGGCGCTCAGGATAATGTCCGCCTTCGGCTACAACGTCGTCGTCATAAGCCCGGACCCCTACACCGCCGTTGAGCCAAAGAGCCGCGAGGAGGAGCTGGCCCTCAAGCTGCTCAGCCTCCATAGGAGGGCCGTGCTAAGGAAAATGGCGGGCTATGGGAGGATAATAGACTGGGACGTCAGGAAGCCGCTGAAGGCCGCGATAGCGGAGGTGATCCAGGTATGAGGATAAAAAGAAGGCTCTACTCCCTTGCACCGCTGGTTCCGCTCTTCCTCCTGCTGGCCCTGATCGACCGCCGCACGCTCCTCCTTCTTCCCCTGGCCCTCATGGGCCTTCAGTGGTACTTCATCGGCTCCCTCTTTTTCATCTCCGTGGGGGCCTTCCTAATCTACACCAGGACCGGCGGTTTCTACGGCCTGGCGGTTATGGCCCTTGCCCTTCTGGTCATAGAGATGGCCCACCTCGACAGGGAGAATGCACCGCTGGAGCACTACGCCGTCCTTCTGGCGGCGGTTGGTCTGGCCTTCCCCACGTACCTGCTGATGTTTTCCCTGTCGCCCCTCCTGCCGAGGCTGGAGGTAACCGCCCTGGCCGCTTTCCTGCTGGTCGTGCTCTACGTCTTCGTCAGGCTCGCGACTGACTAGATGCTCCAGCTCCCCTTTTTCTTCAGGACCTCCCTCGCCCTCTCCAGTCCGAGTTTTACGCAGGTCTCCAAGGGCTCTCCCCTGGCGTAGCCGGCCAGGAAGCCGCCGGCGAAGGCGTCCCCGGCCCCAGTGGGGTCCACTATCTCATGTGGGTCTATCGAAAGGGCGGGGAACTCCTGGAACTCCCCGTCGTAAACGAGGACTCCTCTCTCGCCGCGGGTTACGACCACAATTCCTGCGCCCCACTCGTGAAGAACCCTCGCCGCCTCCTCGACACTCTCCGCGCGGGTCATAACGAGGGCCTCCCTCTCGTTTGGGAAGATGATCTCGGCACGCGAGACCACCGCCCGCAGGAGGTCCGTTTTCTCCCGGTAGTCGGCCATGTACGTCGGGTTAAAGTCCAGGCTCGTCCTCTTCCCCTCGAGCCTCTTCAGGGCCTTCAGTTGCTCCTCCGGCGGAATGGGTGCGATGTGAAATACTTTTGCCTCCATGTACTCCTCTGGGATCTGCGTTTCACCCATATTCCTGGCAACACCCATCTCCACAGGGGCATCGACGCTCCCGTCCTCGTGGTAAATCATGTAGATGTGAATCGTCTTTCCGGGCAGGATTTGAACGCCCCTAACGTCCAGAACGGAGGAGAGCTTTTCGAGCCACTCCCGCGGAAAGTCCTCCCCCACCTTGGTGACCAGCCCGACCCTCGCCCCGGCCAGGGCGGCGGAGGTGGCCACGGCCGCCGCCGCTCCGCCCGGCAGAAGTACCTCCTCCCTTCCGGGGAACCTTATGTGGTCAATCGAGACGTGTCCGAGGACAACCAGGTCAAGTTCCATTCACATCACCGCCCTCGCTTTTCATGTCACTATGGTTTTCCGCTTAAGCCGTTTCCGGTCTGAGTAATCGAGTTCTACTCCTTCGTTTAGATGCTCATCGAAAAGGTTTAAAAGTTCGGCCTCCCAAACTCCTTCAGGTGGTTGCCATGGAGAGCGTCTTCCAGAACGAAACCATCAGGGATATACTGACGAAGTACCGCAGGATATGGGCGATAAACCACGCTCAGAGCGTCCTCGGCTGGGACATGGAGGTCAACATGCCCGGGGAGGGAATCCTCGAGCGCTCCGTCGCCCAGGGCGAGCTTTCAGTGCTTTCCCAGGAGTTTCTGCTCAAACCAGATTTCGTCGAGCTCGTTGAGAAGGCCAAAGGCCTGGAGGACCTCAACGAGTACGAGCGCGGCGTCGTTCGCGTTCTGGACAGGAACATACGGATAAGCCGCTCCTTCCCGCCGGAGTTCCTCAGGGAGATGAGCGAGGTCACGAGCCAGGCCACCAAGGCCTGGGAGGAGGCCAAGAAGAGCGACGACTACTCCAAGTTCGAGCCCTGGCTGGACAGGATAATCGATCTGGCGAAGCGCGCCGCTGAATACCTCGGCTACGAGAACGAGCCCTACGACGCTTTACTCGACCTCTTCGAGGAGGGCCTCACCACCAGGGACGTCGAGAAGATGTTCGACAAGCTGGAGAAGGAGCTAAAGCCTCTCCTCGAGAAGATAATGGAGGAGGGCAGGGTTCCCCAGAGCCACCCGCTCGAGAAGGAGAGCTATGAGCAGGCTCAGATGGAGCGCGTGAACCGCTGGATCCTTGAGAAGTTCGGCTTCCCGCTCGGCGTCCGCTCAAGGCTTGACGTTTCAGCTCACCCCTTCACGACCGAGTTCGGAATAAGGGACGTCAGGATAACTACCCGCTACGAGGGCTACGACTTCAGAATGACCGTCCTCAGCACCGTCCACGAGTTCGGTCATGCACTCTACGAGCTCCAGCAGGACGAGAGGTTCATGTTCAGCCCGATAGTCGGGGGAGTCTCCCTTGGAATCCACGAGAGCCAGAGCCGCTTCTGGGAGAACATCATCGGCCGCTCAAGGGAGTTCGCGGGACTCATCTACCCGGTCCTGAAGGAGAACCTGCCCTTCATGGCCAACTACACGCCCGAGGACGTTTACCTGTACTTCAACATGGTCAGGCCCGACTTCATAAGGACCGAGGCGGATGTGGTCACCTACAACTTCCACATTCTGCTCCGCTTCAAGCTCGAGAGAATGATGCTCAACGAGGGTGTCAAGGCGAAGGATTTACCGGAGCTCTGGAACGACGAGATGGAGAACCTCCTCGGCATAAGGCCGAAGACCTACCGTGAGGGAATCCTCCAGGACATTCACTGGGCCCACGGAACGATAGGCTACTTCCCGACCTACAGCATAGGAACGCTCCTCTCGGCGCAGATATACTACCACATGAAGCGCGATATCCCGGACTTCGAGGAGAAGGTGGCCAACGCGGAGTTCGAGCCGATAAAGGCCTGGCTCCGCGAGAGAATCCACAGGCACGGAAGCATCTACCCGCCGAAGGAGCTTCTCAGGAAGGCCATCGGCGAGGAGCTGGACCCGGAGTACTTCATCAGGTGGGTGCGGGAGAGGTACCTTTGACCTCTCTTTTTAACTTTTCAGAAATGCCTTCAAATCCTCTTCTGTCAGTGGGGGATAGTTCTCTATTATTTCCTCAAATGTCCATCCATTGGTTTGTATCTACGCACGAAGTCTTAATTATGTTTCCTCTACTCTTTCCACGTTCCAATAATGTTCCTTATCACTTCCTGGAACTCATTCTCCCCGGGTTTGTTTGGAAATACCTGCTCTATTACCTTGTACCCCTCACGTTCGAGTTTGTGCATGTAGTGAGCTGGCATCTTATCAATCGCCGCCACAATAAACTTAATGTTCCCAAAAGTTTCGGGAAACTTGGCTCTATACTCTAGGAGCTGTTTTAGGTCGTTCTGGGTCATCTCAACCTTCGCGTCTATTAGAACTGCTCTATTAGGTGGATTTTCGAGGATATCCTTCCTTGAGTGGTACTCTCCTTTGAAAATCATGATGTCGGGTTTCACATGGATTCTTTTGGAGGAGCGCATCGATGCAAGAACTTTCATGGCTTCTGCATAAGTTCTGGGGAGTTTTACTCCAATAATTTTCTCAGCTTCTTCGTATTCGCCGTTTGCTATTCTCTTTGCGGCCTCGTCAATTATCAGCCAGAAACGGCCCCACACTACTTTAGTCCAATCTTTTATTGAGAACTGGTACCACACAGTAACTGGTGGGTTTAAATTGCTTCCCACCAGTGTTGGCCAGTCCTTGTGCGTTATCTGAAGTGTCCTCTCCTCTGGAGTTTCCTTGAGCATAGCGTCAATAACGAGCATCAGAACATAGAGTTCATGTGCAAACCGGATTTTCTCCTTTAGAGACCTTGTTCTGCTCCTTGGATTTGGAAAGACCAGCGAGTTGAACTTTGCCAGTTCAGGATTCTCGTGAACTTCCTCGCCCCTTGCTCCCCTTATGTGAACCTCCAGATTTAGCCTCTTTTCTGTCTCCCATACCTTCTTGATGAGCGGCGGAGCCTTTCTCTCGTATTCGTTGATGGCCTGATTCTCGCTTCCAAGGATTTCAAATTCGTATCTTCCAAGAATTTCTCTGTTTCGGGAGAGCTCCTGACTGATAGTTTTCGTCTGGAGGTTTATCCTGTAAATCTTGGGATAGAAATGCCCTCTGTTCGAGAAACTAAACTCAACGAGTTCAATTTCTTCTCCAAAAACCTTTTCTGCTTCTTCTATCGAAATGTCATACGTAATTTCCTCATCTTCCTTCCTGGAAGGTCTGAAAAGTTTGGAAATGTGCATCAGTTTGGAGTCCATGACGATGTAAGTGTAATCCCCTCCCCGGGAGCTTTTGTAAGTTTCTCTCACCGCGATATGGTCATTTTCTAACTTGATGGCCATTTTGCCTCCCCTCTTGGTTAAAGCATATCAATTTTTAATGTTTTCAGGGGGAATAATGCGTAAATATGATGCATGCACACAATGTATTGGTGAGAGCATGGTTAAGACGATAACGATTTCGGACGATGTTTACAATGAACTCGTCCGGATTAAGGGCAAGAAATCTTTCAGTGAACTGTTTCGGGAGCTCTTAAGGGAGAGAAAGGGAAACGTCGACGCTCTGCGCCACCTGCGCGGCATATTGAGTGAGGAGGAGTACCGGGAAACAAAGAGGAAGCTCAAAGAGATCGAGGAGGAGTTTGAAAAATGGGGGTAGTCCTTGACTTTTCTCTCTTCTCAAGTCTCGTCCTTTAGGGCGGGGATGCAATAAACAACCCAACCGGCTTTTCATCAGGAAAGCAATACTTTTTTAAAGCTTAAAATTCATACCACAGCTTAAGATGAGACGTTCGGTAACGGTCAAACTCCAGCCCTCGAAGGAGCAAGAGAAAATTCTTTTCCAGTTAGCCCACACAACAGCAATAATCTGGAATAAACTCAACTACGAAAGACTCAAGCAGTTCAAGGAGTTTGGTAAAATAGACTTTGGAACCACCGAGAAGGAGGCATATCACTCTTTCAAAGACTGGATTGGTGGTTCAACAGTCCAGCAAATCTGTCGCAAGAACGCGGAAGCATGGCGTTCATTCTTCTCCCTCAGTAAAAAGAAAAAGAAGGGGGAACTCCCCGACTGGTTCAAGCCAAGACCACCAAAGTTCATCAGAGAGAAGAACGGGCGAAAACTCTTCGTTATTCCGCTTAGAAACGACCAATACAGGATTAAGGATAACGTCATCGAGTTGAGGAGGCTCGGGAAGTTCAGGAAACTGGAAATTCAATTCAAGGGGAGAATACACTTGCGAGGCAAGCAGGGGCGGTTAGAGATAACTTACGACGAGGTAAAGCGTAAATGGTATGCTCACGTTAGTTTCACTGTCGAGGAAAAACTTGAGGGTGAGGAGGGGGTTAAACTCCCGAGGAAACCAAAGGGCAACCTCTCAGCCGGAATAGACTTGGGAGTGAACAATTTAATGGCCGTTTATGTCGAGAGTGGAGAAAGCTTTCTCGTGAACGGGAGGCCGTTAAAGAGTATTGACTTCTACTGGCAGAAGAAGATTGGGGAGTATCAGTCAAAACTCAACAAGTCCGGAGCCAAAACGAGCAGAAAGCTCAAAAGAATGCACGAGAGGGCTAAACTTCAGGCCAAACACTACATTAACACGGCAGTTAGACAAACCGTTAGAAAACTCTATGATTTGGGAGTTTCTAAAATCGTTGTTGGCTACCCGAAGGGAATAGCCCGGAACTCCGATAAGGGCAGGAAGCAGAATTTCCTCCTCTCTCACGTGTGGCGGTTTAATTACGTTATTAAACGCTTGAAGGAAGTTGCTGAAGAGTATGGTATTCAGGTTTTGGTTGTTAGTGAGGCTTTCACTTCTCAAACGTGCCCTCTCTGTGGCCAACGCCATTCTAACGCTCGTTTTGTTCGTGGGTTATTTAAGTGCCACAGAGAGGGCGTTGTAATGAATGCTGACTTGGTTGGGGCGTTTAACATTTTGAAGAAAGTGGTAAAAACCATAACCCCAAGTCTGGAGGGTCTTAAGGCCTTCCGGATGAGGGGTAATGGGGGGAAGGCCCTCCCCGAGGGGTTCGAAGAATCCTCTTCGAGGGTTATCCTGATGAGAACCCCTCAAACCTCCCCGTCACTGGCGAGGGGTTAATTCACTGGAACCCCCGCCCTGAAGGGCGGGGAGGAGGTCAGACAAATGTGATAATAGAAATCGCTAGGGATAACGAGGAAGTCTTTGAAAAAGTCACGGCTTTGGACAACACCTTCTACATAACCTCGATATCAAGTTCGAAATCCTTGTCGGGATGCCTAAAAAAGATGAACTCATATGACTTGAAACGCTCATCGAGCTCCCCTTTGATGGGAAATGCGCCGAAATAGCCTCGTATCTCCATAAAAAACTGCGGGAAAAGGGAAGTCCCATGTCCTTTAGGGACCTGTTCATAGCATCAATTGCGATTGTTAATGGCCTGCCGGTAATAACCTTGGACAGCGACTTTGAGGTTTTGAAGGAATTGGGCTTTGAAGTTCACATCATTTAGGCTCTCCAACCCACGCCCCAGGTTCGACCTCTATCGCCGCCACCCCGTACTTCCTCTCCTTTTCCTCCGAGTAGAAGCGGCGGTACACCTTAACACCGTCCTCGACGCTCCCCACTCCCGGGAGGACGTTCTCAATGCCCTCCTTCTCCAGCATCTCCCTGAAGGAGGAGTAAACCCTCACGTCCTTCACGACGCACACCAGCTTGTTCTCGAAGATTATCTCGTCTCCCGGCCTGATTCCCTGCCTCTTCTCGTCGTAAAGCCTGCCTTCAATCCTCTTCCTTCCCTCGGCTATCGCCTTCAGGTACTCCTCCTGGAGCCCCATCCTCCACGTCGCCACCCTTTCACCTCCTCAGACGAGGTAGCGAACGATGCTCGGGCTTATCCTTATTAGCTTTGCGAGGAGTTTTGGCCTCCTGAGTATCGCCTTCGCGGTCTTCACGTGGTCGTCAAAGTCGGCCTGCCCTTCTATGACCTCCTTCGCCTCCGCGCTTCCGAGAACCTCAAAGACGCGCTCGATGTTCTCCTGGCTCATTCCCCTGAAAATCTTCCTGAAGCGCAGTCCGAAGCTTATCTGATTCCGTATTTCCCGGCAGAGCCTCTCGTACTCAGCCAGCTTCCCCACCATCAGGGCTTCCCTGAGGGCACGGGCGCAGAGCATCCCGAAGACGATTCCCCCCGCGGTGGTCGGCTTTATCTGCAGTGCCGCGTCCCCGAGCAGTGCCACGTTGCCCCTCACCCACGGCTTTCTCCAGCCGAAACCAACCGAACCCGCCTTGAACTCGACTATGGAGGTGGGCTTGAGCATCCTCACCCGGAGGAAGCGGTTGAGGGCCTCGATGCTCCCGAGGGTTCCGACCCTCGCCAGCCCCTCGTTCACCGGCGCCACCCACATGAAGAAGTCCCCGTTCATGTCCTTGTTCACCCAGACCTCAACGAAGTCCTTCCTGAACTCCCCAACGACCTCCACCTCATAGCCGCTCAGGAACTCCGCGTCCGTCCTGGCCCCGATGGCTTTGGCAACGGCACTGTTAACGCCGTCCGCCCCAACGTAGAAGCTTGCCTCAACTTCGAGGGTTTCTCCCAGGTGCTGGAGCACGGCTTTCCCGTTCCTGAACCCCTTGAAAGTCGTGGCCATGTAGTATTCCACACCCCTCCGAGCGGCCCTTTCGGCCAGGCTCTTCTCCAGGGCTTTCCTGTCCACAAGGTATGCCTGGGAGGTCTTCCTCTCTATTTCAAAGCTCTGAATCCGTGAGTAGAACACCGCACCGCGGAGTTCGTTTATTACAGCCTCCTCAGGGAGGCCAAGCCTCTCGTAGTTCGCCGCCCCGATGATGCCCGTGCAGGCTTTACCTCCAAACGCACCTTTCTTTTCGACTACAGCGACGCTGAAGTCCCTGGCGAGCAGGTTCGCAAGGTAGTTGCCCGCGGGCCCGCCACCAATGATGAGAACATCGTACTTCATCCTCACCCCTCGTCCGAAGTAGTTTTTAAACCCTAAAAACCTAACCTTCCCGGTGATTGAGATGAAGGTTCTCATAACAGGTTTTGAACCCTTTGGGGGAGAGGAGATAAACCCGTCATGGAAGGCGGTTGAGCGGCTTCCGGAGAGTATAGGCGGGGCGAGGCTGATAAAACACAGGCTGCCGGTGACCTTCAGGGGAGTCAGGGAGATTCTGCCGAGGCTCATCGTGGAGGAGCGCCCCGATGTGGTCATCATGACGGGTCAGGCTGGGGGACGGCCCAACGTGACCGTTGAAAGGGTTGCGATAAACGTGATGGACAGCAAGATGCCGGACAACGAGGGCTTTGCCCCCGAGGACGAGCCGGTCTTTGAGGGCGCCCCGGCCGCGTACTTCGCGACGCTCCCCATAAAGGCCATCGTTGCTGCCCTTCGGAGAGAGAACATACCTGCGGCGGTCTCCAACACCGCCGGCACCTACGTCTGCAACGCGGCCATGTTCACGGCGCTCCACACGATAGCCGTTGCAGGGATGGAAACTAGAGCTGGCTTCATCCATGTGCCCTTTATCCACGAGCAGGCCCTGGAAAAGCCGAGGCCCTCTATGGCCCTGGAAACCATAACGCGGGCATTTGAGGTCGCCGTTAGGACCTCGCTTGAGGTCTGAAACCTTTTTAAATCCTCTTTCCTACCCCCTACAAAGCCCATGAGGGTGAGGCCTATTCTAATCCTCGGCATTGATGTGATAAGTGAGAATCCGAAGAAGTTCGCGGTGGTGAGCTGGTTCAACGGCAGGCTGGAGAGAAAGGGTGAGTTCACACTCTACAGGCTGATCCGGTTCATCCAGTCGAAGCGGCCCGAGATGGTCGCCGTTGACAGCGTCACCGAGCTGGGTGAGGACTTGAGGAAGTTCCTCCGCGCCCTTCCATCCGGAACGAAGCTCGTCCAGGTGACCGGAAGGCCGGGTGAGCAGCGCTCCCTCCAGAGCCTCGCGAAGGAGCACGGCATAAGGGCAGGAGACCGCTTCGACCCCTACGAGGAGGCCAGGCTCTCCGCACTCCTTGCGAGCAGGGGGGTCGGCTACGAGGTTCTCGCCTTCGAGGACGAGGTTATAATCAAGGTCACCCGGGGAAGGAGCCACGGCAAAGGTGGCTGGAGCCAGGACCGCTACAGAAAGCGCGTTCACAACCTCGTCAGGGATAAGGTGAGGGAGATAGAGGACAGGCTCAGAAGGGCGGAGATACCCTTCGACCTCGAAACGGAGGAGCGGGACTACGGCCTGGCCAGGGGGGAGTTCCGAGTCTACGCGGCCAGGGAGGAGCTGGCGGGGCTGATAAGACCCGCGCGCGGCGGGGACGTTGAGGTTCGAATCTACCCGGTTGAGAGGGCCGAGCTCGGCTTCGCTCCGCTGAAGGGTGAGGAGGCGATACGGGAGAGGAGGAGCATCATAGTCGGCATAGACCCGGGGATAACTGTCGGTATAGCGGCTATAGACCTGAACGGGAGGATAGTGGCCCTCCACAGCCAGAGAAACATGCCCATCGGCGAGGTCTTTCGCTTCATCAGCGAGGTCGGTCACCCGGTCATAGTGGCCACCGACGTCTCCCCCGCCCCGGGCTTCGTGGAGAAGATAGCACGCTCCTTCAAGGCAAACCTGTTCGTTCCCAGGGAGAGCCTCCGCGTTCAGGACAAGAACGAACTGCTGAGGGACCTCGGAATAACCGTTGAGGATGACCACCAGCGCGATGCTCTGGCCGCCGCCTACAAGGCCTACCTCCGGCTGAAGCCGAAGCTGGAACACGTGGATGCCAGGCTGCGGGAGGCCGGCCTGACAAAGAAGTCCGACGAGGTAAAGGCCCTCGTTATACAAGGTTACAACCTCGGGGAGGCGATGCAGAGGGTGACCTTAAGGGAGAGGCCGAGGGAGGAGGAAGAGCACGAAGAGGGGCCGAGTGTTGACGTGAGGCCCTACCACCGAAAAATCCGCGAGCTGAAGGGGAGGATAGAGCTGCTCGAGCGGGAGAACGAGGAGCTTCGCGGGATAATCAGGGAGCAGAGGAGAACCATCGAGAGGCTCGAGAGGCGCATAGCTGACTACGACGAGGAGGTGAGGAGGAAGGTACTCCGCGAGAGGGAGCTTGAGGCGAAGGTTAAGCGCATAGAGGTGTTGGAAAAGCAGCTTAAGGAAGCCAAGGCGGTCATAGAGCGTCTGAGCAGGGACCTGGTCCAGGTCAAGCGCATGAACGTGGTTGAAATCCGCGGCAGTGCGATCCCGCTCAAGGTTATGGAGGTTCTGAGCTGGCGCGAGCTTGAGAGGATAGAGCGCGACATCGGGATCAGGCGCGGGGATGTACTCTTCGTGGTGAACCCGGCTGGGGCGGGGAAGGCGATCGCAGAGGAGCTGGTCGGGAAGGGCATCCGGGCCCTCATAACGGAGAAACCGGTTCCGGAGCCGGTGGCGGAGGTGCTCCGCGAGGCCCACGTGCCCTTCTTCACCTCGGAGGAGCTTGACGTCAAGCGCGTCGATGAGTTCGCGGTTGTGGAGCGCGAGACCCTGGAGAGGGCCATTGATGGGCTTCTGGAGAAGTGGAGGCTGGAGGACGAGAAAAGAGAGGCGGAAAAGGTTCTCCGTCTTCTGGAGGAGTACCGGCTGGAGAGGAAGAAGGAGCTGAAAAGGAAGGCTGAAGAGGAGGCGAGGGCTGAGAGAAAGACTTAAGTAGTTCGGGAAACGTCCCGGACTGGTGATGCTTATAAACCGCGAGTCCCACATTATCTTCACCTCGCTCGTCGTGCTCGCGGTGGGCTTTCTCACCGGGATATACTACCGCAGGGTGGACCATATCCTGAGAACCGGCTGGATGATAGCTTTCGTACTCCTAACTTACCACGTCAGCGGCCGCTACGAAAGGCCAGATGGTGTCGCCGGCGCCCTGCTGAGCCCTTTCTTCAACCGCGGAACCCTCGCGATAACCTCTATTTTCCTGGCCGTACACACCTCCCTCGTGAACGTCCCTTTCACCACCGTTGATCTCTTCAACGTCGAGATGAGGAGCGTGGATATGATAAGCCACTTCCTCGGCGGCCTCGTGATGTGGCTGATTATAACGGAGGTGCTCATGAACCTCAGGCCGGACTTGGAGAGGGGGGAGCTGCTGGGTTACTCCTTCGTGGTTCTCCTCGCTGTGGGCATCGGCTGGGAGTTCGTGGAGTGGATTGGAAGCCACTTCACCGAGGGAATCCTTCAAGAAACGCTCCTCAACAAGGTTAGAGACGTTTTGATGGAACAACTCGGGGCACTGTCCGGCCTGCTGATGGTCTCAGGGAGGGACTATCCCTTCACCCTTCCCGGGAAATGAGTGATAGCGCTTCCTTCAGAGCCCTCAGATACTCCCCGGTTTCCTTCGCTCCCTTCTCGGTTATCCTCACCGCCGTCCTCGGTCTGTCGGCGAAGACCTTGTAGAGCTCGACGTAGCCCGCTTTTTCCAGGGCCTTGAGATGAGAGTCGAGGTTTCCCGGTGTCACTTCGAGAACCTCTAGGAGTTCCTTGAAGAGGGCCCTCCCTCGTGGAAGCAGGTAGAGCATGGCTCCTAACCTTATGGGGTTCCCCAGGACGTGGTTTCTGCTCAGCTCCCGCAGAGCCTCCATGCTATCACCGCTCTATTGCCCTGAAGGCGGAGTAGATGTAGAGCATCACCGAGAGTGAGAACCCCAGCGCGACGAGAAATCCCGCCCAGACCATGGCCCCGCTTTCCATCTTGGCCGCAAAGGCTATTCCCAGGGCTGGAATCAGGAATGAGGGAATAATCTCCCACTCCACTCCGCTGTACTTTGCGAAGATCAGCCACATGCCGAAGACCGAGAAGGCTATGAAGCTCAGAAAACCCACCGCGAGGCTGGAATCCGGGTTTACGCCGAGATTCATTCTGGGTACGAGGCCCCACCCGAGGATGATTCCCGTTATCCAGGAGAATGCTATGAGGATTCCGCCGGTGGTCGATGATTCCACTTCGTTTCCTGTTACCATACCCAGCCTCTGAAGTCTCTTCCATACCCTTCCCGTGAAACCCATCGCCAGCATGAACGCCACGGGCCAGTAAACGATATTGAACTGCCAGGGAAGGTCAAAAACGCCGATGATCACGTAGTATAACAGCATCACCGAGAGCCATGCCCCAAAGTTCATCGCGCCGTACATCTTCCCCGCCGCTATCAGCTTGCCCTCAACCCTCTCCAGGATGGTCTTCAGCTCCCTGACGTCTTCCATGGTATCACCATTTATAGATGGAACGACCGATTATTTATAACATGAGGTTTTTCTGAATCGCAGAACATCCTCGGCTTTGATACAGAAGATGAAGAATAGTTTTAAATACAACGTTAAATAAAACGTGTGGGGTGATACCATGGAGCTTTTAAGCACCGGTATTCCTGCTCTCGACAGGGCTCTCGGGGGCGGTCTGCTCGAGGACAGCAACCTCCTCATCGTTTACGATACATACTCCAAGGGATGGGCCCTTGCTTTTGAGATACTCAGGAATCGTATTCGCGCGGGAGATTTTGGGGTGATAATTGACTCTGTTCTCCCGATATCATCGCTGGAGATGGAGCTCAGGGCCGCCGATTTTGACATTGCTTCGGAGGGTATGGCGGGTAATGTTGCAGTTATAGATGTGTTCTCCTCTTTTTATGGGATCGAATATCCGTACGATTTTGTATACACCGATGGGACGATGGATGCCGGTACGTTTTTACCGAAGTACAGCAGGCTCTACCGCCGTCTGCTGACCGAACGCATCGGAGACAGGAGGCCGGTTGGTATAGATGTCACCATAGATGGGCTGGCTTTTCTGTTTGGAACGGAGAACTTCCTGTCGGTCTTCCAGCGTCTCATCGCGGATAAGGAGAAGGCCAGAATAACCGAAACCCGGAAGCGTCCGATAAATATCTTTCTCCTCAACAGGGGACGGGCTTCGGGTGACATTGTGGCATGGGTTTCCCTCTACAGCCAGTACGTCCTTGAGTTCAGCTCCAGCAGTGCCCCCTTGAAGGAGAGGATGATCATCAGAAAATCTCCTCTCCCGGAGTTCAACCCACTGAAAAGTCAGTATAGCTTCAGGCTCTGGGGAGGAAAGGTTGAGCTTAGTCCCGTTCAGTCTAGGTGATACCCCATGTTTTTAGTCATTTTGATAGTCGCACGGTAGCTGGCGAAGGGTTCCGAACTAACCCCCCGCCCTCGCCAGGCGGAGCCCCCTCATGAAGCGTTCGATTTCCCTTTCGTTTCCCTCGATCAGAACCCTGCTGAGGGGTATGCCGTGTCTCTCGATTTTCCCGAGAACCGTCAGCTTGACCTCCGCCCCGCTCTTTTCCATGATTTCCTCGAGCTCGGCAGGGGGAATTGGAGTTAGGATTTCCCGCCTCATTGTTCACCCTACTGAACAGCCGTTTATAAATACTCTCTCAGTTAATCCACCCGGAACGTTAGCCCTCTCTCCTTGCCCTCCTCTCCACCTGGAGGCGGAACTGGCAGGCCTTGCATATCTCTCCCGTCGTCGGCTGGCCGCAGATTTTGCACCTGTTCAGCTCGCTCGTCCTTTTGGTGTACGTCCTCGCTATGAGGGGGAATAGCTTGTCGTAGCTCCTCAGTATCTGATACTTCGTCCCCGGATGCCTCTCCTCCATCTCGTTGATCCAGTCCCGAATTTCGGCCCTGAATGCCTCAACGGTGTAGGGACACTCGCTGAAATCAACCTCCATGTTGTTGAGGACCGCGTAGAGAACTATCTCCTTCTCGGGAATCTCACGGAGGGGCTTTATCCTGGGGACAAGCTCTGGGTGTATCTCCTCATAGTAGGGACCGGTCCTTCCGAGGCGTGCCACATCACCGCGCAGTATGTTCATGATGAACATCTGAACCTCGTCGTCGAGGTTGTGCCCCACGGCCAGTCTGTCGGCGCCCACGTCCTTAGCCGCGTAGTTTAGGAGCCAGCGCCTCCAGACGCCGCAGTAGGAGCACGCCCCAACTCTCTCGCCCTTTTCAAAGCTCCCCATTATCTCAACGGTCTCGTCCAGGGTGAAGCCCATGTACTCCTTGAATGAATAGACCCTGTGCTCTATGCCCAGCTTCTCGGCGTTCCTCCTGGCTATCTCGACACTGGGAGGCCTGTACCCGGCTATTCCTTCGTCAATCGTTATCGCGACCAGCTCGAAGGGGAACCTCTCGCGCAGCTTCGCCAGGAGGTGCATGAGAACGACGCTGTCCTTTCCGCCGCTCACACCCACGGCTATCCTCTCACCCTTCTCTATGAGGCGGTACCTTTTGACGGTCTCCTTGAACTTCTTCTCCACGAGTTCGTTGAAGTGCTTTCTGCAGTAGTACCGCCCGGTGTATCTCGCATGATAGACTGCATCACGGCCGCATTTCGAACACTTCATCCTCCCACCGGAGGGGAGTGGGAACGCCTCTTAAAAAGGTTGGCTTCAAGCCGCCGGAAGAAGATGGGGTGGGTGCACTTGGATGGCGCTACCCCGTGAGGTTCATTATTGCCGGGAGAATGTTGAGGGCCAGCAGGAAGAGGCCCACCCCTATGGTGAAGTACCTGACCGGCTTCGCGACGCTCTCCGGCAGGTAGCGTTTGAACACGTCGTCGAGCATCCTCCCGCCGTCCAGCGGGACGAGCGGGAAGAGGTTCATAAGCCCGATGCCTATGTTGAGCACGTATATCCAGTAGAAGGTGAAGAACAGCGGCAGCACCAGCCAGTCGGCTCCCACCTTTGAGACCACGTTCTGCGCGGGGTAGATTCCTATGTAGCCCTTCTCCGGGTTATCCGGATGCGCCCCGAGCTTCAGCGGGAGGTTCAGCTCCTGACCTTCCCTGAGGACCGTGAGCGTGACCATCTGACCCGGCTTCGTCCCGTTCATGAAGTTTATGAAGTTCTCCATGTCCCTTATCTGAACACCATCCATGGCGACTATAACATCCCCCTTCTGAAGGATTCCGTGGGCCGGGCCGTCCTCCAGCACGCCGGACACGAGGATTCCGGATGGCTGAAGAACGGGTGAGATGGCGAAGTTGAGGATCAAAACAGCTAGGAGCGCCGTTGCAACGTTGGCGAGTGAGCCGGCCCCGTAAACCCTCAGCCTGGTGCGCAGGGAGGCCCTCTCAAGCTCCTCCTCGTCCGGCTCGACGAAGGCGCCGGGTATGACGGCGAGGAGAACCAGACCCACAGATTTCAGCGGCAGGTTCTCGGCCCTCGCCACTATTCCGTGACTCAGCTCGTGGACCACCATGACGACGGCGAGGGCTATCAGGCCGTACCAGAGGGGTATCGTTACCCCGGGGATGACGAGCTGTACACCTCCGCCCTCCCCTCCGCTCTGGATGGTTTTCAGTGCCGTTCTTAGGAGTGCGTAGAAGACGTAGGCCATGCCCATAAAGCCAAGGGCGATTCCGACATCCGCGTAGACCTTCCAGAAGCGTCTGCTCCTGCGTGCGAGACCGTCGATGAACCCGAGCAGTCTCTTCGTTCTCCACATGGCGATGAAGAGATCAACCGTCAGGCCCTCCTCCTTCTCCTCCCGTCTCCCGAAGAGGGCGTATAGGATAACCCAGAAGGCAGCGATTCCAATGATGACTGTGATGAGGGCGGTGTTCATTTGGGTCACCTGATAGGGGCTTGCCGGTGGGGTTTAAAAACGTACTCTTCAATGATTATTCAAAATCCCAATAAAGAAGATAAGTTTTACTGTACCTTCCCTACTCTTAGATACATGAACCGTTGCTTTTGAACTTCTTCGGGCTTCAGAACATTTCTTCCGTCCACTATAACCCTGTTGCGCATTTCCTTGGCCACTCTTTCAAGGTCCAGCTCTTTGAATTCTTTGTGATCCGCAGTAATGACTATCGCGTCGATGTCCTTGAAGTCCTCCTTCCACTCAGCTCCGAAGCGTTCCGCATCTTCAGGAGTGCACAGCGGGTCGTAAGCGTAAACGTTGGCGCCCCACTCTTTGAGCTCCTGAATGATGGGCTTTGCGGCGGCCTTCATGAACTCTCTCACTCCACCTCTGAACGTTAGGCCGAGCACGAGGATGTTGCTTCCCTTCAGCGGCCTGCCAATCTCATTGAGGCCTTTTATGGTGAGTTCAACAACGTGGTGGGGCATCGAGTCGTTTATTTCCCTGGCCGTCTTGATCAGGCGTGGGTTAGTCTTTTTCGCGAGGTTTATCACGAACCAGGGGTAAACGGGAATGCAGTGACCGCCAACACCGGCCCCTGGCATGTGAAGGTGGCAGTATGGTTGCGTATTCGCCGCCTGAAAGATCTCAAGGGCATCCAAACCGTGTTCCTCGCACCACATGGCGAGCTCGTTGGCGAGGGCAATGTTGACGTCCCTGTAAACGCCCTCGAAGACCTTAACGGCCTCGGCAGCCTTGATAGAGCTCATGGGAATTACGCCCTTCCTGTTTATGGTTTCATAGATGCCGATGACGGCTTCAAGGGTATTCTCGTCGCTGGCTCCAACTATCTTGGGGTACTGGCCGGTGATGTCCCTGATGGCGGTTCCTGTCATGGTCCTCTCGGGAGCGTGGGCCAGGCCGAACTCGCCAAGCTCCAAACCTGACTTCTCCAGAATTGGAATCAGGCTCTCGGTGGTTCCTGGTGGCATAGTAGCCTCAGTTATAACTATGTCTCCCCTTTCGAGCCCCTGGGAAATCTTTTCCGCCACATCGTAGACCGGCCCAAGCTTTAGGTTGCCCCTCTCGTCCGTGAGAGTTGGTACGAGGATGACCATGACGTCAGCCTGCTTGGCCGCCCAGACGCCATCCGTCGTTGCTCTGAGCCTTCCCACCTCAACGTTTTTTCTGACCAGTTCATCGAGGCCCGGCTCTTCCTTGACGTGGTTCTCGCCTTTGTTTATCATCTCAACGACTTTCTCGTTAATGTCCACGCCTATGACTCTGGCACCGTGGTCAGCGAAGACCGCCGCTAAGGGAAGGCCCATCTTCCCCATGCCGTAGACGGCTATTGTAACCTCGCCGTTCTTGAGGGCAGTTTTAACTTCATCCCTCGTCAGGCCGATGAGCTTCATGCCTTCACCCCCATGACCTCTCCGGTTCTGGCGCTCTCCTGGGCAAGGAGGGCAACCCTGAGAGCGTGGAGACCTGCTTCTCCATCCACAATGGGCTTTTCCCTTTTCTCAACGCATTCAATGAAGTGTTCCAGCTCGTTCCTGAGGGGCTCTCTCCTCTGTATCTTGGCCTCCTTGACCCAGTCGCTGTTGTAGAGCCTGAGGGTCTGGTCGATGTAGTCAAGGTACGCTATGCCAGCGGTTCCTACGACTGTTAAGGTTCTGGTTTTGTGGGGCGTGAGCCAGTTGGTCTCCACTATCCCGGTGCCCTCCTCAAAGCCGAGCGTTATTAGGGCGTGGTCTTCAACTCCGGCCGGGTGGACAACGTTTCCGGCCCGGGCGTAGACCGTCCTAACGGGTTCGCTGAAGAGGTAGCTTATCACGTCTATATCATGGACCCCGAGGTCTATTATTATCCCGACGTCGCGTATGCGGGCCGCCATTGGACCAACCCTTTTGGCGCTGATCGTTACCATTTCGCCCAGCTCTCCCCCGGATATGAGCTCTTTGAGCCTCAGAACCGCCGGGTTAAAGCGCTCGATGTGGCCCACCATCAGGGTAACCCCAGCCTCTTCCGCGGCTGTGATAATCGCTTTGGCGTTTTCTATGGTGTCTGCTATCGGCTTCTCGACGAGCACGCTCGTCCCTTCATTTATGAACTCCAGGGCAACGTCCCTGTGAAGAGAGGTCGGAACGGCAACGCTCACCGCGTCCAGCTTTTCCTTCGCGAGCTCCCTGTAGTCTGCATAGGGAATCGTGTCAAACCTCCTGGCTATCTCCTTGGCCCTCTCAAAGTCCGCATCTGCAACCCCAACGAGCTCGACTTTTCCTTCCCTGGCCAGCTCCGAGTAAACCCTGGCATGATGCTGGCCCATCATTCCAACACCAACAACTCCAACGCGGAGCATTCTCATCACCGAAGACAAGAAGTTAAGAGGAAAGTTCATCCAGTGTTTCCAGTATGTACGCGATGTCCTCCTCACTAACTGCCGGGTGCACTGGTAGGCTGAGGACTTTCTGGCTGGCTTCTATCGCGTTGGGACAGCAGTCCATCTCATAGCCGAGCTTCTGGAAGAGTGGCTGGTGGTGGACGGGCATTGGGTAGTGGACGGCCGTGCCGATTCCCCTCTCGCGGAGCTTCATCATAAGTTTGTCCCTGCCGAGCGGGAAGTCATCCTCAACCCTGATCACATACTGGTGGAAGACGTGATATGCCCTTGGGTCAACGTACGGTGGCGTGAGTCCCGGGATTTTCTCGATGCCCTTGCTGAGCCTTCTTGCGTTCTCCTTCCTGATTTCGTTCCACCTATCGAGCTTCCTGAGCTGAACCCTGCCGAGGGCCCCGCCGATGTTTGTCATCCTCAGGTTGTAGCCGAGCTCGACGTGGAGATACTTCTCGGCCTGCCCGTGGCTCCTGATGAGCCTGGCTCTCCTCGCGAGTTCGTCATCGTTAGTTACAACCATTCCGCCCTCGCCGGTGGTCATGTTCTTCGTCGGGTAGAAGCTGAACGCTGCTATATGGCCGAGGGTTCCCACCTTTTGCCCTTCAAACATTGCCCCATGCGCTTGAGCGCAGTCCTCAACGAGGTAGAGGTTGTAATCCTCGGCTATCTCCCTGAAGGCCTTCATGTCGGCGGGCTGGCCGTAGAGGTGGACGACGAGGATTGCCTTCGTCTTGTCCGTTATCTTCTCAAGAACCTCCTCTGGGTTGAGGTTGTAGGTTTTCGGATCGATGTCCGCAAAAACTGGCTTTGCGTTCTGGAAGAGGATCGAGGTGGCTGATGCAATGAACGTGAACGGGGTGGTTATCACCTCGTCCCCCGGCCCCATCCTGAGGGCTTTGAGGGCTACGTCTAGGGCCGCTGTGCCGTTGGCGACGGCAACGCCGTGTCTGGCTCCAAGGTAATCGGCGAACTCCCTCTCGAAGGCCTCAACCTCTTTCCCGTGGGCCAGCATTCCGCTCTTCAATACTTCGACGACGGCGTTTATCTCCTCATCCCCGATCAGGGGCTTGGCGATTGGTATGCTTCTCATTTCTATCGCCTCAGAGGTCTTTCTCCTTGAGATAGCGCTCGTAATCTTCCCTCCTTATTTTAACCTCCCTTCCACAGTGGGAGCATTTGAAGATTATGTGTTCTTCATCCTCTCTGATTTTCTCCTCCAGTTTTCTCCCGCAGTAGCAGACGAAGCCCTTTAAGCGTGCGGGGCTCCCGTAGACGAGTCCAAAGGGCGGGACGTCCTTGGTAACGACGGCTCCGGCCCCGACCATCGCGTACTCGCCTATGGTAACTCCGCATACTATCGTGGCGTGGGCCCCAATGCTCGCCCCCTTCTTTACAAGCGTTGGCACTACCTCCCAGTCCTGGTTGAAGGCCCTCGGGTAGAGGTCGTTGGTGAAGGTCATGTGGGGGCCAAGGAAAACGTCGTCTTCGACCTTAACGCCGTGATAAACGCTCACTCCGTTCTGGATTTTAACGTTATTGCCTATCTCGACGTCAGCGTCGATGTAGACGTCCTTTCCAATATTGCAGTTCCTTCCTATCCTGGCACCCTTTCTGATGTGGGCAAAGTGCCAGATTCTCGTTCCCTCTCCAATCTCTGCTCCCTCTTCAACAACAGCCAAGGGGTGGGCGAAATATTTTTTAGCCATGGGGAACACCACAACTTTTGACACGTTAAGGTTATAAAAGCATTTGTGAGGTATGAAATAGGAGGATCTCTATGAATCCGACTAGTAGTCTTGTGGTATTTTCTCAGGTGTTTCCCCCGGAGAAGGGAGGGAACGCATCCAGAATGGGGGATCTATACAAGTACCTGACTCTATTTGGTGTTAAAGTGATTGTTGTTTCTTCAATCGAAACGTACCCTTTCGGCAGTTTCAAGCGGGAATTCAGGCTTTTTAAGAGGGAAGGGAACGTCATCAGGCTTTTTACGTATCAACCTGGGGAAAATGCATCGAATATAGAACGGGCGTTATATTATACTATTTTCCCTATTGTGGCCAGTATATGGTTAATTTTAAACAGAAAATCCGTGGATGTGGTCCTGGTTACATCGCCCCCTCCTCAGATGTATCTCATTGCACTAATTGCTAAACTTCTAAAAAAGAAGGTTATAGTGGACGTGAGAGACCTTTTCTTAGACGTCAGCGTCAGTCTGGGCTTCATACGATCCGGCAGTCTAGTTGAGAGGGCTTTTAGATTCATTGAATCCAGGGCATTAAGTTCTGCCGAGGCCGTAACCACGGTAACCCATATGATACGAAAGCAGTTGTGGGAAGATTACGGAATTAATCCTTCAAAATGTTATGTCGTGCCGAATGGTGTTGATCTGGAACTCTTTAAATGCGATAACTCTATTCGTAAGCCTCAGATGGTTTATGCGGGATACTTTGGCCATGCCCAGGATTTTGACACTTTTCTGAGGGGATACTCTGCCATTGATGAAAGTGATAGGCTACCCTTAATCTTGGCTGGGAAAGGCGAGACACTTCAAAATGTGCTGGCGAGGGTAGAAGAACTTGGGATATCAGGATGGGTTAAATACATAGGGGTACTCCCCAGGAAGGAGGTTGTTAAACTTCTCTGTTCCTCCAGTATTGGAGTGGCTCCAATAAGGATTGATGAAAGCTTGAAGTACGCGATACCCTCCAAGATATATGAGTACCTAGCGTGCGGCCTGCCATTTGTGGGTGTT
Organism: Thermococcus sp. JdF3; assembly: GCF_012027495.1. Lineage (NCBI taxonomy): Archaea > Methanobacteriati > Methanobacteriota > Thermococci > Thermococcales > Thermococcaceae > Thermococcus > Thermococcus sp. JdF3. The sequence continues at coordinate 161,995 of NZ_SNUK01000005.1, forward strand.
GGCCATGGGGAGATCGAGAAAATTGCATCGGAAAGCAGGGCTGGATGTGTGGGCAGGACTCCCCAGGAAGTGGCCATGTGTATAAAGTATCTCATGAACTCCAACCGTCGAAAAATGGCAATCAGAGGGTTAAAATATGTGTCTAAGTATAGTCGGGAAAACTCAGCCCGAATGTTTTTAAGGATCCTCAACCTCATGAGGGATAGATGATGAAAACAGAGCTTAGCGAGTACCTTCACTCACTGCTGGATCGAGTGTCTGAGTATTTAATAATAGAAGACGAGATGGGATACATAAAGGATCCCATTTTTGGGATAGTCAGGAATCGAGTCTCCGCTGAGTACTTAAAATCACTCATTCGACTCAGGGGGGATCAAGATACCGATTTAATCCTCAAGCTTGTGAATTTTCTATTATCCCGACAAAATTCCAGCGGCTCATGGAACGAGGTTCATCCTAACTACAACCAGGAGTCTGCTCTTGTAACGTCCTTTGTTGGGGAGGCATTGATCATAGCCTTTTTACATCCAGACCTCGATGGGGGGTCGAAACGGCGTATCGAAGAGTCCCTGAAAAAGGCGAGAGATTTTGTTCTAAATAACGAGATTGAGCCGGGATATTTCCGCAAGTCCAAGCTGTACACAGCGGATTATCCCAATGTCAATGCAACCTGTGGAGCTTTTTTGGCTCAGTACTACAGCGTCTTTGGAGATGAGTTATCCTTTGACGGCGCCAAGAGAGCCGCCAGAAGAGTTTGTGACTCACAATTTAAAAACGGCGCCTTTCCGTATACTGTAACCCCCGGAAATGCTAAATATAACCTAAATGTACCCTGCATTCATTACCAGGGAGTCACCCTGTATTACCTCTCCAAGATTCAGAACGTCATTGGAGAACGGTGGCTTGAAAGATGTATGTTACGGGGAGTCGAATGGCTCTCACACGTTCAGCGTCCTAACGGGAGGTTTAACTGGGCAGAGAGTGGGCTGATGTTCGCATACTATCTGACCGGGGCATATGCGTTTGGTATTGCATCCTTCATGTATGCTTCTAAGTGGAAGGAGGAGTATCTCACGAACGCCAGTTTGCTGTTAAGTCCCCTAAAAGACAATACCCCCAGCATCGTGCTTAGATGGGAGCGGGGAAAGTGGAGAGAATTTCCGAGGGATGTCGTAGTATCCTTTAGGAGCGCAATGATTGGAGATTATCCACTCGGGCATAGATTGTTTAGATTTGGCTATGCCCTTTACAGGCAGATTTCAAGAAGGAGATTCTCGGAGGATGTGAAGAATGATGCTCTGTTCCGCCTTGCAACGAGGCTCCTTGGAATTCAAACCTCGACGATTGAGCCTTCGAAGAACTTCCCGGACATGTTCATGACCTCTGAGGTGTTGGATTCTTTGAGTTATGGTTTACATGTTCGTGGATACTTAAAAAGTGGTAGCGGTGAGTTGCAGGGAGATGATTGATGTGAGAGTATTTTTGTTGCTCACGAATCCGTTTAAACCTGATCCGAGAGTTTACAAGGAAGCAAAAACCCTACTAGAACTGGGTTTTGAGGTAACTGTTGTGGCGTGGGATAGGGAAGGCAGATACTCTCCCAACGAGGTAATAGATGGGATCAAAGTCCATCGAATAGTCGTGAAGTCAGAATATTCGTCGTTGGGGGATTTTGTTTTAAAGATCCCCATTTTTTATCTCAAAGCTTTTAAGTATATCATGGATCACCGGGATGAGATTTATGCTATCCATGCAAACGACATGGATACGGCACCACTGGCTTTCTTTTTATCCCGTCTTTTGAAAACAAAGTTTATCTATGATATACATGACCTGTACTATACCCGCATTTCCTTAATGAAGGAAAACGAAACCGAGAGTCTTTTGAGAAAGCTCCTTAGAGCATCCGAACTCCTATTTGCCCGTTTGGCAGATTCTGTAATAACCGTAAGTAGATCTCTTGGAGGACAGCACAAGGGGATTAAGGAGTTCTTAGTGAGTGGTGGAGTGGCCCCCGATAAAATCCCCGTAGTGTGGAATGTGCCTGAACTTCAATCTTTTTATTGCGTTCCCAAGAAAAAACGAGGTAAGATTGTTGTGGGATATATAGGGAGTATAAGGAGTGTCTCCAATTTTATTCCATTGCTTGAGCTTGCGAAGAAGAATAAACTAGTGAAGGTCCTCTTTGTGGGGGGAGGCCCTTCGGAAAAAAAGATGCAGGAATTAGTATCTTCCAAGTATTCGGAAGCGGATGTTGAGTTTATTGGAGAGGTTAAATACCCTGACGTCCCCAAGTATTATTCTCTATGTGATGTTGTTTATTCGGTTTATCCTCCAACAGAGAACATTAGGCGGGGAATAGCAGTTAAAATGTTCGAGAGCATTGCAATGGGAGTTCCGGTAATAGTCAACAAAAATTCGCTAATGGAGGACTTCGTTAATTTATATAGATGTGGAGTTGCCGTTGATGTTGATAGTGACAATCTTGAAAGTGTGCTTGATGGCATCCTGAAAATAAGGCCTTCCTCGGGGTTGAGGGAAAAGTGGAATTGGAAAGTTAATAAAAGAGCCATTAAGAGGGCATACTTTTTTAAGATAAATTCTGGAGGGAGTAAATAATGGAGGAAGATAGAAATCTTCTGATAGTCACAAACTCTTACCCAGATAGGGATGGCATGTACTATGGAGGTATATTTGTCAAAGATCAGATCTGGTATCTAAAAAGGTACTTTAAAAGCATCTACGTTATCTCCCCCCAGCCGTGGGGTGTAAATAAAGGCCTTGCTAACTACGAGTATGATAATGTAAAGGTGTTTTTCCCGAGGTTTTTCCACGCTCCCGTAACGTACTTCAGGAAAAAACTGGGGGAGAACTTCTTTAAGGCTGCCCTGAGGGTGATAAAACGCGAAAAGCTTGAGTTTGACCTGATCCACGCTCACTTCACGTGGCCAAGCGGGTATGCCGGTCTCAAACTGAAGAAAGTTTATAGAGTTCCTTTGGTATTAACAACACACGGTCTTCATGTAACTAGGCTTAATTCTATGAAAAAAAAGCATGCTATGGAGACTTGGAATTCTGTTGACGCTATAATTAATGTATCACGAAAATGTGTGGAACTCTTAAAGGAGTTGGGGTTGCCTGCTTCTAAATTATACTATGTTCCAAATGGAGTAGACCTTAAAAAATTCTATCCAATTGATCAATTCGTCGCAAGGGAGACTCTGGGCGTGCCCACTAACAAAAGAGTCATCGTGAGTGTTGGAAATCTTGTAGAGAAAAAAGGGTATATATACCTAATACAAGCGGCTAAAATACTTCAGGAACTACGGGATGACTTTGTGGTTTATATTGTTGGAGGAGGACCTTTATATAGCCATCTTCAAAAAGAGATACTAAGTCTTGGGCTTAAAAAACATGTGTTTCTTGTAGGACGCAAACCTCACGATGAAGTGGCTCTTTGGATGAATGCCGCGGATGTTTTTGTTTTACCGAGTTTAGTAGAAAATTTTGGTGTTGTTAACATTGAGGCTTTGGCATGTGGGAAACCTGTAATTTCTACGTATAATGGTGGAAGTGAGGAAGTAATAATTTCCAACGATTATGGGTTCCTTTGTCCTCCTAAGGATCCGGAGTGCTTAGCAGAGAAAATTTTAATGGCCCTTAACAAAGAGTGGGACAGGGAAAAGATGAGGAAGTATGCGGAGCAGTTCTCATGGAGCAAGGTAGTACACCAAATTTTGGGAGTGTATAACAAGGTTCTTGGGTGATTGCTCATGTCAGATACCAAAGTTTTGGTAGTGGGATTGGATGGAGCGACATGGGACGTGATCATTCCATTTGTTAGGCAGAAAAAACTGAAAACATTTAAAAAACTCCTTGAGCGGGGTTCTTGGGGGATTTTAAAGAGTACTCTTCCTCCGGTTACGGTGCCTGCTTGGCCGTCATTTGCTACTGGTAAAAATCCAGCAAAATTGGGAGTATATAACTTCTTAATTGTTGACAATAAAACGGGGAAAGTTAGAATAGTAAGGTCTACTGATGTGAAATCCAAAAAGATATGGGATTACCTTGGGTTCCATGGCAAGACATCAGTAGTTATAAATCATCCTGTTACGTACCCCCCTGAAAAGATCAAGGGGGTTATGGTTTCTGGTATGTTGACCCCTCCAGGATCAAGTGATTATACTTATCCACCTGAGTTATTGCGGGAGTTGGAACAACTTGAGTATATTATAGAACCGGATCCGGAAGTCGTTAAAAAGAAATGGGATACTGAAGAATTCGTAGATGAATTGATTAAAACAATACAGAAACGAACAGAAGTCGTTCTTCATCTAATGGAAAATTATTCATGGGACTTTTTCTTCGTCTTATTTAGGGCAACTGATGTCATTCAGCACAAACAGTTTCAAAACAAAGAAAAAATGCTTCGGATATACTCTGAAATTGATAGAAGTCTGGAGAACATACTGAACTCTGTGCCAGAAGATACTATTATCATGCTGATGTCTGACCATGGGTTCTGTGAGCTTAACAGGTATTTCAACATTACTAGATGGCTTTATGACATGGGGTATATTAAACTTAAAAAGAAAGAGGAATCTCCCGAGAATTTCACTAGCTCTTTGCTAATGAAGATTGGCATCACTCAGGCCTCTATTTTGAGAGTTCTTAGAAAACTTCGCTTGGACTGGATACGGAAATACCTCCCGATACGCCTTAAATCAAAATTACCCGCCTCATCTGTTGAGATAGATCTTAAGGAGAGTCTGGTTTATCCTGGAATTTTGTTCACAGGAGCATCACAGTACCTCTCAATTAATCGTGAAAAAGTTCACGATGAAATTGAATATAAGAGACTTGTGGATGAGTTAGTATCTAAGCTGTCTAACCTTAAAGACCCGGAAACAGGAGAGCCTGTTATTGAGGCTATATACCTGAAAGAAGAGATTTATTCTGGCCCATACCTCCCTGAGGCTCCTGATATTGTATTTTTGTTGAAGAGGGGGTATGGCCTTACAACATTTCTAGACCTGAGTGGTCCTGTCTTTGAGAGCGTGAACTCTTCATTTGGAACTCATCATATAAATGGTATCTTCCTTGCATGTGGCCCAGGAATTAAGGAGGGGCATGAAATTCGGCCAGCGGAAATTATTGATGTCGCACCAACAATCCTCCATATTTTTGGCATTCCAATTCCTGATGATATGGACGGAAAGGTTTTAATGGAGATTTTTAAAGAGGATTCGACATTCATAAAAAGAAAACCTAAATATGTTAACCCCAGTTACTATGAGCAGAAACAAACTGAGGAAAAGATCAAGAGAGCTGTTAAGAATCTTAAGGTTAAAGGCAGACTTTAGACATGCTCTTCTTGAACAGGAGTTTTTGTACTCTTTGATTTTTATTTCCAGACCATCTATTTCTCTTAGTAAAGGCTTGGTAGCTATCTCATATGGGGCTGAAACTTTCTGGGGTTCATGTTAAGCCTCAGTTTCATTAGACATTGGACGATAGCTGAGGGCATACAAATAGCGATTTGTTGTTCATAATCTTTCAAACCTCTCCAAAAATCTGGTAATGAACCCCAGATCCCATCCGAACTTCTGGCCTATTGCCCTTACCAGATCAATGTCCTCGGGCTCCACGGTTTTCAGGAGGAGTATTATTGCTGCATAACACAGGAACGACGCACCGACTACGATGAGGGCAGTGATAAATCCCACGTTGGCAGGGGCGAGAGCCTTCAGAGCGAGTGTTATTAGAATTGCGACACCCACCTGCAGGGAGTAGCTCCTCCCAAATGGATGAATCCCCGTCCTGCGGTAGAGCCATCCGGAGCGGAAGAGGTTTGCGACAATGTAGGAAACCGAAGTGGCGATGGCCGCGCCGCTTATTCCGTACTCTGGTATAAGAATGATGTTGAGAAGGACGTTGGATGTTGCGGCAAACACGTTTCCAATGAGGTTTGAGGTGGGTTCTCCGATAACAGTCAGGCTCATCCCGTTAAGCCCAAGGAGGGTGTGGAACATGAACCCGATGGCGAGTATCTCAAGGGCGGGGTAAGATGATGCGTACTTCGCCCCAAATAGGGCCGTTATCATGATCTCGGGAAAGACCACGAGTAGCAGGAAGAGGGGAAACGTCGGCAGGAAAATCCACCGAGTTATTATCTGGTATATCCTTTTGAGTTCCTTCATTTTGTCCTCCGTATAGAATGATGTTGCTATGGGAGTGAAGAGAAAGCCAGCGGACCCTAGAAAGACCGGAATGAATCTTGCCAGGGGTGAGGCAGCGTTGTAAAGGCCGACGATGTCTGAGTTGAAATAATAGCCCAGCATCAGGGTGTCTGTCCAGTTCATGATGTAGTCCAGTATCCCCGTAAGCATGAGGGGCACCGAGAACACTACCAGACCCTTTGCGATGGTAGCGTCGAAGGAGAACCTGAGCCTGAGAATGCCCAGCCGGAGGGTCTCGATGAGGAGGCTCATGGAAGTCAGGGCCTGGGAAAGAACGTATCCCACGAAGAGGGTTTCGAAATCTAGCCCTCCGAAAACGACGATGAGGACAACCAGCAGATAGGCCGAAGGTGCCAGTATCTTCTGGTAGTAGAAGTTTTCTCTTACTCTGCCGAATCCCCTGGAAATCGCTATTATAATTGAGGTCAATGCCATAAATGGCATTGCTGGAGCCGTGAGGCGAAGGGCCCTTGTGAGGTATTGGTCGTTGAGGATCTGGGAGATGTAGGGGGCGAGGAGCAGATAAACAACCGTAATCATCAGAGAGGTGATGAGGATTAGGATCAGGGACGTGGAGATGAGACGTGCTACCCTTTCCGGGCCCTCTTTACGGTAGCGGGAGAGCTCCCTGGGCAGTCCTGATGGAAACCCCAGAAGGGCCATTATGAGGCCTATACTCAGGAGAGTGAGGGCGAGATTAAACGTTCCGTACTGGGCCCTCTCAAAATGCCTGGCTACGAGGGTTCGTGACACAAAAGTTATAAGAACTCCGATTATTCCTCCGAAGAAAACTATTCCCGTCCCCCTCGCCATCCTCTGGAGAGCATGATTAACCTCGTCCAAGCCTTTCACCTGCCCAGCAGTGTGAAAATGCCTATCAGCAGTATTATCACGTTCATGGCCCTTTTAAGCTTCTCCTTGTCGACTTGAGTGTTAACATGCGTCCCGAGGTAGACCCCTAGGACAGTCCCGGCTATGAGAACCCCCGCTAGGGAGTGGTCCACGCTTCTCATTCCCGCGTAGTTCAGGAAGCTGAGGGCCGAAAGCGCCAGCCCGTGGACTATAGTAACCCCAACCACATCCTTCGGGTCGAGCCTAGCAACGTTCATCAGGGTGAAGCTGACTATGACGCCAGCTCCGACGGAGGTGAACTGAACCGTCAGGCCAACGATGAAGCCGAGCAGGTAAACGTAGGCCCACCTCGGCCTCACCGGGACGCGGAATTCGCCTTTGAGGAGGCTCAAAACTGCGCTGACGACGAGTATTGCCCCGAGGAGCATGGTAAGGTGGTCGTTGAGGGCGTTCCGGTCTATCTCGCGGAGGATTATCCCGCCCAGAACTATCGCCGGGACGCTTCCGGCGAGGAGGCGGAGCGCTATATCGTACCTTATCCTGCCCTTCCTCCCGTGGAAGAAGACGCCGAATATCCTGGTGACGGTGGCGTAGAGCAGGTCGGTTCCGACGGCAGTTAGGGGTTCAACGCCGAGAAAGATGAGGGAAGGGGTCATCAGGGCCCCGCCGCCGACCCCCGTTAGGCCCACGAGAAAGCCGACGAGGAAGCCCAGTCCTACGAAGGTCAGCGGGTTCAAGGCCTTAACCTCCAGTTTAAGGCAGGTAGCCGAGGGCCCTAAGGCGCTCCTTAACCTTTTCTTTCTCATCCTCGGTGAAAATCGGTGAAAGCCTCCTCCTTCTCCTCTTCTTTGAGGCTCGCCAGAAACTCGCGGAAGACGTAGGTCACGTAGTCTGAAACCAAAGTGAATCCGGTGCCCTCTATCCTGGCCTTAATCTTGTCGTAGGGGGCTGGGAATGGAAATTTAAAGATTTTCCATCGGTCGTGGGAATTATGTATCGCTCGGCGTATCTTTTTGGGCAACCGTTTTAAGCCCCTCTTCCAATCTCCCCCTGCGATGATGAGTGATGGGCGAACCGATTGATGAGGACGGAAAGGTGATCTCTGAGCAACCCTTTTAAGGCCCATCTTCAACCTTTTCCCGGGATGATGAGTTCAGCCTTGCCTGAGGCTCGTGATGATGGAGTGACGGACTGACCGTCGGCTTATTTTTATTGCTCTTTTATTAGGTTGGCCTAATAAAATTGGAAAACCTAATAAAGTTAAATATCCAAATAGGGGACGGTAAGGCTTAAATATTGTGTGCATATGCACAAAATTGTGGTGATACCGTGGAGGAGGTGTACAGGCCCATCTGGGTCAGCATCCTTGGCAACGTTCTCCTTTCCCTGCTTAAGCTAGCCGTAGGTTTCATGTATTCCAGCATCGCCCTGATATCCGACGGAGTCCACTCCTTAAGCGACGTTATCACGAGCGTCATCGGCTACGCGGGCATTAGGATATCCTCAAAACCGCCCGACAAAAGCCACCCCTTCGGCCACTCCAGATTTGAGCCCCTGGTGGCGTTTCTCATAGGGGAAGCCCTCATCGTGGTCGCCTACGAAATTGGAAGGGATTCCCTGATGAGGCTCCTCCACGGGGAGAGCATAGAGGTAAACGGTCTCATGCTCGGAGTCACGGTCGTTTCCATACTCGCCAAGGAACTCATGTTCCGCTACTCCGTTCACGTTGGAAAAAGGCTCAACAGTCAGATCCTAATAGCCGACGCCTACCACCACAGGAGCGACTCCCTCAGCAGCGTTGCGGTTCTCATTGGTCTGGGTGCGCAGAAACTCGGCTTTCAGCACGGCGATTCCCTCGCGGGTCTCGTGGTTTCCGTCTTCCTCGTCAAGGTGGCCCTCGAGATAATTCTGGAAAACGTCGGCTACCTCACCGGGAAAGCTCCATCTTTCAAGGTCTGTGAGGAGATAAAGAGGCGCGCCCTAGGCGTCTCCAACGTCCTCGGCGTCCACGATTTGAGGGCTCACTACGTCGGGAGCAAGCTCCACGTTGAGCTTCACATAGAGGTTCCGCCGGAGCTTTCCCTGAAGGAGGCCCACGACGTCAGCGAGGAGGTGAAGAGGGTTATAGAGAGCCTCCCCGAGGTTGAGGTCGCCTTCGTGCACGTGGATATAAAGGGGGTTACTCACTGACCTCCTCCCCGCCCTGAAGGGCGAGGGTTCCAACGAGAACCCCCTAACCAACTGGCAGGGAGGTTTGAGGGGCTTCATTGAAGCCCAACTCAAAGCGGGCCTTCGGCCCCTCGGGGAGGGCCTTCCCCCCGTTACCCCTCCTTTGGGCGAACAAACCGCCCAAACTCGGGGTTATGGTTTTTACGACCTTCCTCAAAATGTTAAATGCTCCAACTAAATCCGCATTAAACACAAGCCCCGTTGCGGGACACTTAAATAATCCCCTAACGAACCTCGCCCCATCGTGGGGCTTCCCGCAAACGGGGCACGTTTGAGAAGTTAAAGCCTCACCAACAACCACAACAGAAATACCATACTCCTCCGCAACCTCTTTTAGACGTTTGATAACGTAATTGAACCTCCACACGTGAGAGAGGAGGAAATTCTGCTTTTTACCCTTATCAGAGTTCCGAGCTATTCCCTTGGGATGACCAACGATAATTGTGGAGACACCCAACTCGTAAAGCCTTCTAACCGTTCCCCTGACTGCCGTGTTAATGTAGTGTTTGGCCTGAAGTTTGGCCTTCTTATGCATTCTCCTGAGCTTTCTACTCGTTTTGGCTCCGGACTTGTTGAGTTTTGATTGACACTCGGCAATCCTCTTTTGCCAGTAGAAGTCAATGCTCTTGAGCGGTCTTCCATTCACGAGGAAACTTTCTCCGCTTTCCACGTAAACTGCCATTAGATTGTTTACTCCAAGGTCAATTCCCGCAGAGAGGTTCCCCTTTGGTTTCCTTGGGAGCTTAACCCATTCCTCACCATCGAGTTTTTCCTCTACCGTAAAGCTGATGTGAGCATACCACTTGCGTTTTACCTCGTCGTAGGTTATTTCCAACCGTCCCTGCCTGCCTCTCAAGTGTATTCTTCCCTTGAACTGGATTTCCAAGCGTTTGAACTTCCCAAGGCCTTTGAGGATTAACCTGTTCCCCTCAATCCTGTACTGGTCGTTTCTCAAGACGATTAAGGGTTTTCTCTTCCCGTCTTTCTTCAAGTAGTTCGGTGGTTTTGGCTTAAGCCAGTCGGGGAGTTCACCGTTCCGTTTTTTCCTGAGGAGTGAGAAGAAGCTTCTCCAAGCTTCTGCATTCTTTCTCGCTATTTGTTGGACTGTGGCTGAACCGATTTCTTTCTTAAACTCCACATAAACGGTTTTTTCCGTCGTATTGAAGTCCACGATTTGCTCTTGGAAGAATTGTTGTCGCCTGAGGTAGTTCACTCTATTCCAAACTTTGGCCCCAAGGTCAGCTAACTGATGGAGTTTCTCCTCTTGCTCTTTGGAGGGTTGGAGTTTTAGGGTTACGCTCCTCTTCGTTTTAATTCACGCTCCCATTGGGTTTCAACGTAGTGTTTAACTATCTCATCCGTCACGTAGCCGACAGTTGCCACGAAATAGGAGCGTGACCATAATCTTCCATTCGTGGTTTTCGCCCTCAATTCGGGGAATTCTTGGAGGAGTTTTCTGGCGGTTTTGCCCTTCAAGTGGTTGATTATTTTGGCGGGCGAGAGGTTTGGCTTTGCCCTGAGGAAAACGTGCACGTGGTCGGGCATTACTTCGAGGGCAATAACCTCACAGCCAATTTCCCCGGCGTATTCTTTGAGCATTTGTTTGAGCCTTTTGGCGACTTCTCCGATGAGAATGTCCCTCCGGTATTTTGGTATCCAAATGAAGTGATAGGCTAAGTAGTATTTTGCGTGCCTTGTTCTTGAGAGTGTTGGTGTTTCTGGCTTCATTGTGAACCCCTTAATGTATGGTTTGTATTGTGGTTTAAATACTTTGTGCTTTCCCGTTCAAAGGCTCGTTGGGTTGTTTATTGTATCCCCGCCGTGAACGGCGAGGCTTTCAAAAGAAAAATGTAAGGCCGAGAACGGCCCTGATCGATTTCTGGACCTCCCTCATCTTGTGCTCCTTCAGGAGACCTATCCTCTTGATGACGAGCCGCTTATTGATTGAAACTATCACGTAAGGTTTGACGATGCTCGGGATTATCGGCTTCGTTCCCTTGTATCTCTCTATGTCTTCGTCCGAAATTAGGACGTTTAACTCCCTGAAACCGCTATCAATGTTGGATGTTATCTGGAGTACTATCACGGCGTTGCTGATTCGGTTGAACCTTTCGCTGGAAACGACGAGTGCGGGTCTGGTCTTGGCCCGTTTCAGGTCGTTGAATGGAAATGGCAAGAGAACTATCTCTCCCCTCTTAAACATGTTTCCACCTCAGTAATCGTCCCAGAAGCTGTCTTCTTCGCTTTCCCAGTCCTCTCTGAGAACGTTCTCCACAGCTGCGAGGACCCACTTCTCATCCTCCTCCATGCTTTCCTTGACGTTTCTGAGGTAGTATCTGATGGCCTCCTTTATGAAGTCGCTCCTGTTGCTGAAGAGACCTTCCTCCACAAGCCTGTCTATCTCGCTGGCAAGTTTGGGGGGAAGCCTCACCGAGACCTTAACTCCCGCCGTCAATAGTCTCACCGATGGGATATTCTGTCGGACATATTTAAAAGGTTTTCAGGATTTCCCTCAGATCCCCCAGAAACGCCTCCAGATGCTCCCTCCTGACGTGGGGCATCATGACGATCCTGATGTATCCCCTGTGGGCGCTCACACCCCAGCCGCGCTTCTTAAGCTCCTCCTCGACCTCTTCTAGGTTCTTTGCCCCGAAGGAAACGATGTTGAGGACCGGCTCGCGGATGAGGTGAACCCCCGGGATCCTCTTGAGCTCTCCCGCGAACCACCTGCTCAGCTCCATGGCCCGCTTGACGATCTCAGCGTAGCCCTCGAATCCGAGGTGCTTTATCATCGCCCAGACCGCCAAAGCGCTCGCCCCGGGCCGGGTTCCGGTTATCGTCGCCTGCCAGACCTTGCCGCCGGCGAGGTACGGCGCGGGAACGCTTATCGCCTCCAGGAACCGCTTCTCGCGGAATATTATCCCTCCCGCCGGGATGGGAACCATCCCCATCTTGTGGGGGTCTATGGTTATGCTCTTGACGCCCCTCAGCCTGAAATCGAAGTCGGGGATATCGTAGCCCAGAGCCTTGGCGAAGGGAATGACAAAACCCCCGAAGGCTGCGTCCACGTGGAGGGGAAGCCCGTAGTCCAGCGCCAGATCGCTCAGGGCCGGAATATCGTCCACAACCCCGAGGCCGGTGGTTCCGGCGATTCCAACGATGCCTATCGTGTTGGAGGTTATCTTTTCCTCAACATCCCTCACATCGACGGAGTGGTCCTCCCGCAGGTCCGCCCAGACGAGCCGGACCTTCAGCATCTCGCTCGCCTTGAGGAAGGAGAAGTGGGCGCTTCTGGGAAGTATGAGTTCGGGGTTCTCCACATCCGCCAGGTTGCGGAACGCCCTCACGGCGAGAATGTTGGCCTCAGTTCCCCCTGAGACTATGTTCCCGTAGCCCCTTTCGAGGCCGAGAAGGCTGGACAGCATTGCTATTGCCTCTCTCTCCACCTTCTGGCTTCCAACGTGCAGCCCGGGGTCGCCCAGATTCCTGTCGATGTAACGCCGCACCACCTCCGCGGCGAAGGGATGTGGATGGGTGCACATCGAGCCGAGAATCCTGCCTGAATCAAAGGTCAGGTCCTCTGACGTCTTCTCCTCCAGCTCCGCCAGAACTTCCTCTTCGCTCGCTCCTTTCTTCGGGAACATGGTCTCACCAGCCTGTGCCTAGTTTTATCCCCCGAATTTAAGCCTTTGCCCTCTTCAGGTAGCCCTTGAAGAACACCGGTGTTGTCAGCGCGGTGAGCATGGAGACCGCTATGACGCTCGCGAAGAGAACCTGATCTATGAGGCCCGCGGAGAGGCCGAACGTGAGTATGGCCAGCTCCAGGCTTCCCCTGCCACCCATTCCGATACCTATCGTTATCGAGTCCCTCCAGTTCAGGCCAAAGAGCCTCGCACCGAGGCCGCAGCCGATGAGCTTGCCCATCACCGCCGCGAGGTAGAGCGCCGCTATGAGGGCCAGGCTTATGTCGGCCAGGGGCGGGTTGAACATCAGCCCGACGTAGATGAAGAACAGGGGTATGAAGAACTCGGTGAGAACGACCTGGAGGTCGTTTATGAGTTCGTTGAGCTTTATCCTCGTCACGACGAGCGGGTCCTTCCTCTCGCGGAGGCGGCTTATGGTGAGGCCCGCGAGGTAGGCGCCTATTATCTGGTTGAGGCCCGCCCACTGGGCTATTATGGCCAGCGTAAAGGTCAGGATGAGCGTGAAGGTGAAGAACACGTTGAGGTTCTTGACGATGGAGTAGAACCACCGGGACCTCTTGAAGATGTATTCAGATACCAGAAGCGTTGCGGCTATGAATGCGAATATCTTGGCCGTCAATATCCCAAAGGAAGCCGCGTCGAGCCCCCCTCCAGCCAGGGCGGTGATTATGCCGATCAGGTAAACCGCCATTATGTCGTCGGCAAACGCTGCCCCCATGAGTATCGATGAGACCTCCCTCCTCACACGTTCCTTCACGAGTACGCCGCTGGTTACCTCTATCGCGGTGTTTCCAAGGGTTACTCCGATGAATATCGCGGCCGTGGTTCCTTTCCCCGCCACCTCGACGGTGAGGAAGCCCAGGGCGAAGGAGAACGCCACGCCAAGTGCCGCAACGACCACCGCCTTCTTGGTGTTCTGGGCTATGGCGGAGAAGTTGCTGGTGAGCCCCATGTAGAGCATCATCATTATAAGCCCGAACTCGGCCAGGACTCCCAGATCATCCGTCGGTTCTATCAATCCAAGGACGAATGGTCCCAGGAGTATTCCGGTGAGGACGTGGGCTATTATCGGGTGTACCTCCACCCTCTCAAAGAGCCACTCTATGCTCTTTGCCGTGACGAGAAGAATCGCGAGCGCCGCCAGGAAGTCCACGTCAGTCCCCCCTTGTCAGCAGGGCCGCAATTAGCCAGAGTGCCATGAGTATTACCGCCAGTACTGCCGCGAGCCCAGCGGCCCCCTTATTTGTTCCGAATATTACCGGAATGGGGCCTATCATTATCACCCCACCACCTTCAACGTCGGCTTCCCCTCCGATTGAAGAAACGATGGTGCCTATGAAGACCAGCAGGAAGCCGATGAATATAAGCGCCATCCCGCTCAGTATCAGCGTTTTCCCGTCCATACGGTATGGGCTTCCTTTTCACCTTTTAAAACTTAGCGTCAGACCCAAAGGGTTAAAACGACCCGTGGGGATTCTTTAATATGCTCGTGCTCGTTGACCTCGACGACACGCTCTGCAACACCTGGGAGGCCGGCAGGTACAGCGTTCTCCGCCTGATACCCTATCTCATCAGGAAGAGGAAGTTCAGGGCGTTCTTCTACATTCTCACGGCCCGCTACCGCGAGCTGGAGCAGTCGAGAGAATTTCACACCCTCGACTTCGATAAGCTCGTCGAGAGGGTGATGAGCAAGGTCTACTCCAAAATCAGCCCGGACGAGCTGGATGAGATAACGGAACTGGTCGATAGGGTGTTCTTTTCCAATCTGAAGCTTTACCCTGATGCCGTCTCCTTCCTGAGGGGTCTCAAAGCCATGGGTGCGCGACTGGTTCTCATTACGGACTCCTCCACCAAATGGCAGAGGAAGAAGCTGGAGTACCTTGGGATAAAGGACTACTTCGACGCACTGATAATAAGCGGTGAAACCGGCCACAGCAAGCTCGAACCCCACAATTTCAGGCTCGCCAGGCGTCTCTTCCCGGACGAGGAGATATACATGGTCGGGGACAGGGACGACACCGACATGCGTGGGGGGAAGGAGATTGGGGCGACGACGATACTGGTTCAGAGGGGCTATTTCAGTGGCAGACTCGCCAGGCACGCCGACTACGTGGTCAAAGACCTCATCGAAGCCCTGGAGGTGATAAAGCGTGAGCATGAAAAGCGAGCTTAAGCGTAAGTCCCTCCACATGACGGGTCTGCTCGTTCCGCTCTCATATCACCTGTTCGGCAGGGAGCTTACCCTGACTTTCATAGGTCTGGCCTTCTTCCTCTTCGTCGTCCTCGAGCCCTTCAGGATAATAGAGGAGCTGAGGGACAACATAAAGAGGAGGCTCAGGATATACGTTGATGGGGACGTCATCGGAAGGGTTGAGGTTCTGGAAAAACACATAGACGAGATAACCCGCTCCCACGAGCGCTACCGCGTCGCGGCTCACATCTACTTCGCCGCGGCATCTTTCATAGTCGTGTACTTCTTCCCGATGGAGGTGGCGGTTGGTGCAATCACCGTCGCCACCGTTGGCGATGCCCTGGCGGCGATAATAGGAAAATCCCTCGGAAGGCACCGCTTCTCCAACGGCAAGAGCTTCGAGGGCAGCCTGGCCTACTTCCTCGCGGGGGTTGCCATACTCTGGCCCCTCGTTGGCCTTCCGCTGGCCCTGGTGGGCTCCATAGCTGGAACCGTGGCGGAGTTCTACAACCTCCCGCCCGACGACAACTTCTCCAACCAGCTGGCGGTGGCCTTAGCCGTTTACCTGGCGGGATTGCTCATCTGAGCTTTTGTTTGTATAGCGGCATTGCAGAAGAGTGGAAAATGGAAAATCGAAAAGAAAGGTCACTCTACCGTGACCGTCGCGAACTGGGTGAAGGTATCGGCGTCGCCCCACTCCTGGCCTGAGTCGCTGTCCCTGACGGCGTCCTGGAGCGGCAGTGAGTCAACGGCAGAATCGCCGGCACCCTGTCCCGTGACGTAGGCGACCACGTTTATCTCTCCCGGCTTGACGCCGAGGGCTTCCCATGGAATCGCTATCTCGAGGGTCTGGAGACCGTCTTTCTGGTTGCCCGTGTATGCGTAGAATCCTATCCACTTGAGGTCCTCGTACTTCCATCCGGTTCCGTTCCACAGGGCGAGCTGGGCGCTGGTTATGGTGCTGGTTCCGGGGTCTCCAAAGAACTCCCCGTTCCAGAAGAAGTATAGCTGTGCATCTATTCCCCTGCTGAAGCTCACCTTTCTGCTCCAGCTGTCCTGGCCGGTGGTGTATCCGCCGGCCCTGTAGTCGAGGGATATGCTGTAGGAAACCCTCCACGAGGCGCTGTTCTCTGTGGTCAGGGCTATGTAGAGGAACTGGTCGTCGTGATCGACGTAGAGGGCCTTGAGGTTCGCGCCATCCTGTCCGTAGCCGGTCTCATCGACTGCCACCGGCTGGACGCTCCAGTCGTCGAGGTTTCCGTCTATGGTCTTGGTGAGGTTCTTGGAGAGCTCCTTGAGGTATTCGAGCCTTTCGAGGTTGCCCTCCTCGACGATTTTCTTCAGCGCCTCCATCTCGTGCACTACCCGCTTCAGTCCGGTGTACGCGCGGAATATCTTAATGGACGCTCCCAGGGCGGCGTTTCCGTTATCGATGTTCTCCTTCCCCTCGTTGTAGAGCTTGAGGAGGTCGTTCACGGTGTTCTCGTATTCCTCGACCTTCTTCTCTATCTCCTCCGGCAGGGTGGCGTTCCTGAAGTATTCGTCGAGTTCGAGATAGCGCCCGTAGTCGTTCTTGAAGTGCCACATTCCGTAATACTTGTTTAGGGACACGAAGCCCCTCCAGAATTTCTGCATCTGTACCTTCCTGCGGACGGAAGTGTAATCCACATCGTTTGCCTTCTCGACCATGCCGTTGGTCTCGATGTGGATGTAGTAATCCAGGTATCCGTCCATGACCTCCTCCCCGGTGGGCTTGTCACTGAGGACATCAACGGCGTCGCTGATCTCGTCGTCGCTGAACGGCTCTCCGAAGTTCCAGACTCCTCCTCCCCAGCTCAGGCCGGTTGCGACCTGGAAGTTGAAGTCAGTGGCGCCGTTGAAGACCTCCACCGGAATCTTGACCTCGACTGTGTTCGCTGAGA
This sequence comes from Thermococcus sp. JdF3, assembly GCF_012027495.1. Lineage (NCBI taxonomy): Archaea > Methanobacteriati > Methanobacteriota > Thermococci > Thermococcales > Thermococcaceae > Thermococcus > Thermococcus sp. JdF3. The sequence continues at coordinate 179,132 of NZ_SNUK01000005.1, forward strand.
TGTTAACCCCAACGACGGCCCCGTTCACCGTGACCATGTCGTTGTTCGGGTCTATAAAGTACAGTATGGACTCAACGCTGTTGCCCGCGGGTTTTACTGATGTGTTCCCGCTGCATCCAGAGCACTTGAGGTTCACGGCCATCTGGATGTCCCATTCTATAACCGAACTCATGTCCATACTGCCGGCAAAACCTCCGGCTTTTCCGCCGTCCTTGTAATCGATCGGGACGGCTATGAACGTTGCTCCGTTTGCCCCCAGCTTCATGTTGCTCATGTTCCTGAACCTGAAGAGGAAGTAAACGTAGTGGTCGTCCTTCGTCACCGCTACCTCGGTGAGGTCGGCGTGGCTTGAGGTGTGACCGGTTTCCTCGAGGTAATTGTCGTTGTCCGTTCTCTGGTCGTTCTCGGCGTCCCTCCAGATGAACGTTCCGTTGATTACGGTGTACGTGTCGTTGAGCAGGTTCGCCGATGGCCAGTCGTTCGGGTTGCCGTCAACTTCTATTTTTCCAACCCACACCACATCAACGTCCATTGTGACGACGTTGTTGTCCTCGTTGGCCTCCGTGATAAGGTTGTCCTCGTCCACCGTAACCTTCAGCGTGTACCTGCCCGTTTCGTTTGGTCTCCATGTGAAGGTGAGCTCCCTCTCCTCGCCGGCACCGAGGTCAACCGTCCAGTTGGAGATGAGCGTATCGTTGACGTAGGCCCTGACCTCGGCATCGGAGGCCGGGAGGGAACCGAGGTTTTTCACGGTGACGCGGTATTCGGTCGTTCTGTTGAGTCCCGCGATACCGGGGCCGGTTATGCTGGCGGTGAGTTCGGGCACGGGAATGAACATCTCGAAGTCCGCCATCTCGGTGATGACGTCCGTGTCGCTCCATTCGTCTGCGTTGTCCGCGGCGGCACCTTCCTGCGGGAGGACGTCAACGGCAGAGCCGCCTCCACCGGTTACCCATGCGGCGACCGCGAACTTGCTGGGCATTCCTCCGATGGCTGACCATGGTACTGCGACTTCGAGGGTTTTAAGGCCTGTTGAACTGTCTCCAGTGTAGTTATACTTTCCACCCATATCGGTCAGGCTTGGCCAGCTCCAGCCGCCCTCGTATGGGTTGAGCTGCGCGGCGGTTATTGATGCGCTCCCGTCGTCCCACCAGAAGTAAACTTCATAGTCCAGCGCGTATCCATTGGAGAACTCTATGCCCCGCCCCCAGGCGTCTCCACCTGTGGTATATCCGTTCCCAGTCCCTGGGTCAACATCGATTCCAAAGCCGTACGCCATTCCTCCGTTCTTGGTGTTGTTGGTCTCAATGGCAAGGTAGAGGTACTGGTCATCCCAGGAGACGTAGAACTTGCTGAGGTTGCCCACGTCAACGCCCGTACCAGTGGTATCTTCGGCCGCCAGTTCGTTCTCGCTCCAGTCGCTGAGATTGCCATCTATTGTCTTGGGGGTGACATGTAATTCAACGAGGTTTGTGAGTATGTCCTTGTCGGTCCATTCGCCGTCTCCAACGGCAGGATAGTCCACCGCAGGATCAACAGGAAGCGTATCTATCGCCGAGCTGTGGGCATCACTGCCGGCGAGCCAGGTAATTACTGCAATCCTTTCCGGGCATCCACCGAGCTTGTCCCAGGGGATTGCAAGTTCCACTGTTCCAAAGGAAGGGTCCGGGGATGATGCGTAGTTGACGTTTCCTATGCCAACATCCTCCCATCCGTTCCCGTTCCAGTGCTTGAAGTCTCCACCGCCTATCCCCTGGCTTCCAGAATCGTACCAGAAGTAGAGCTCGTAATCTATAGCATAATCCCCTCCAAAACCAATGTCCCTCCACCAGATATCCTCAAAACCATTCGATGGGTCTCCATCCTGATCGACCCCAACGTAACCGTTGCCGGTTCCGGGATCCACGTCTATTCCTATTCCAAGAACGGTGTTCCAGTGCTTTGTATTGTTCGTCTTTATCGCGATGTACAGGTACTGGTCGTCCCATGAAACATAGAGTCTGTCGAGGTTGGCTCCTTCAAGTCCGGTATCTTTGCCTACCGCAACCAAATCGCTTGGAGTCCAGTCGCTTAGGCTGCCGTCTATGATTTTAGTGCCGTACATGGCGCTGACGAGGCCGCTAAACGTGGGCACTAAACCAAGCAACAGAACGAACATTAACACAACTGCCGCCGTTTTCTTCACATTATCCACCTCCAGTGGGGGTAAATCCCCAGGGGTGTACGGTAGTCACCCGTGGTGAGTATTAGGAGAAAAAGGTTTATATGCCTTTCTTCCCATATCACCGCTAGTGATAACATATCTGGTGGGTGGTTGGCAATGGTGAACTTTATATTTGGCATTCATAACCATCAGCCCCTCGGAAACTTCGGCTGGGTCTTCGAGAGCGCCTACGATAGGTCCTACAGACCTTTCATGGAGATTCTGGAGGAGTACCCGAACATGAAGGCCGCGGTTCACATAAGCGGCCCCCTCCTCGAATGGCTCGAGGCCAACAGGCCCGAATACATAGACCTCCTCCGCTCCCTGGTGAAGAAAGGACAGCTGGAGATAGTCGTGGCAGGCTTCTACGAGCCGGTTCTGGCGGCTATCCCGAAAGAGGACAGGATTGAGCAGATAACCCTCCTGAAGGACTTTGCAAAGAAACTCGGCTACGACGCCAGGGGCGTCTGGCTCACCGAGCGCGTCTGGCAGCCCGAACTCGTTAAGAGCCTCAGGCAGGCGGGAATCGATTACGTCATCGTCGATGACTACCACTTCATGAGTGCCGGCCTGAGCAAGGAGGAACTTTACTGGCCGTACTACACCGAGGACGGCGGGGAGGTAATAGCTGTCTTCCCGATAGACGAGAAGCTCCGCTACCTCATCCCGTTCCGCCCCGTTGAGAAGACCGTCGAGTACCTCCACAGCCTTGACAACGGTGACGAGAGCAGGGTCGCTGTCTTCCACGACGACGGTGAGAAGTTCGGTGTCTGGCCGGGAACGTACGAGTGGGTTTACGAGAAGGGCTGGCTCAGGGAGTTCTTTGACAGGATTTCGAGCGATGAGAGGATAAATCTAACGCTTTACTCCGAGTACCTTGCGAGGTTCAAGCCCCGCGGGCTGGTTTACCTGCCCATTGCCTCCTACTTCGAGATGAGCGAGTGGTCCCTCCCGGCAAAGCAGGCGAAGCTCTTCGTGGAGTTCGTTGAAAAGCTCAAGGGGCACGGCCAGTTCGAGAAGTACCGCGTCTTCGTCAGGGGAGGAATCTGGAAGAATTTCTTCTTCAAGTACCCCGAGAGCAACTACATGCACAAGAGGATGCTGATGGTGAGCAAGCTGGTGAGGGACAATCCCGAGGCGAGGAGGTTCATCCTCAAGGCCCAGTGCAACGACGCCTACTGGCACGGTGTATTCGGAGGGGTTTACCTCCCGCACCTCCGCAGGGCGGTCTGGGAGAACATAATACGGGCCAACGGCTTCGCCTCCACGGGCAGCTTCGTCCGCGACATAGACTTTGACGGCCGCGATGAGGTATTCATCGAGGACGAGAACTTCTATGCCGTCTTTAAGCCCTCCTACGGCGGTGCCCTCTTTGAGCTCTCCTCACGCAGGAGGGCCGTCAACTACAACGATGTGCTCGCGAGGCGCTGGGAGCACTACCACGAGGTTCCTGAGTCCGCCACCCCCGAGGAGGAAGGCGAGGAGGGTGTGGCGAGCATACACGAGGTCGGCAGGAAGATTCCGGACGAGATACGGCGCGAGCTCGCCTACGATGACCACCTGAGGGCCATCCTGCAGGACCACTTCCTTGAGCCGGAGACGGCACTCGAGGAGTACCGCCTCAACAGGCACATCGAGCTTGGGGACTTCGTGACGGGTGCCTACGACTACGGCCTTTTTGAGGGCGGCGTCACCCTCGAGAGGGACGGAACCGTCTCCGGAAGGCCGGCGAGGGTGGAGAAGACCTTCCACCTGACTGAGGATGGCTTCGTGGTGGACTACACCGTTAGGAGTGACTCAAAGGCCCTCTTCGGCGTCGAGCTTAACCTTGCCGTCCACAGCGTCATGGAGGAGCCGGCGGAGTTCGAGGCTGAGAAGTTCGAGGTGAACGACCCCCACGGCATCGGAAGGGTGGCGGTGGAGCTCGACAAAAAGGCAAGGGTGTGGAAGTACCCAATAAAGACCCTCAGTCAGAGCGAAGCCGGCTGGGATTTCGTGCAGCAGGGCGTCAGCTACACTGTCCTCCTGCCTGTCGATGGGGAGCTGAGATTCAGACTGCGGTTCAGGGAACTTTGATTTTCACATTTTTATCGTCATTCCCTCGAGTTTCGGATCCACCGACTTCAGCACCCTGAACTCCGTCACCTTGTCCTTTCTCGAGATCTGGATTACAGTGGTCGCCAGGTCCTCCAGAAGTTTGACCACCGGCTGTCTCATGCCGTCTATAACGTTGGCCTTCAGGAAATGGACGGACAGCCTCCTCTCATCGCCAACGTATTTGGATATGGCGCTGATTATGACCTGGACGTTCTTCGGCGAGAACTCCGATGCCACGAAGAGCTTCTCAAGACCCACCACGGCCGTTAGGGTTGGTCCTCCTGATTCGAGAAGTGTGGTGTAGGTCTCCATGAACTTCTTTGCGAGAATAACCGGCTCAGAGATGTCCCGTATCCACCCAACGACTTCACCGATTTCTATTGTGCCCCCTATTTTGATGACCTTCACGCTGTTCAGAACCCCGTCATCGAGGCCGGCGAGCCGCGCCTTGGCCTTCAGAATGTGGAGCGAGTCCAGGATGTCGATGACCACGACCTTGTACCCCCTGCTTCTGCCCCAGTTCACCAACTGGTAGAATCCGAAGTACTGATCCCCGCTGTCCGTCCGCTCCATGAGGACTATCTCGCCCATCCTTAGTGATTCCCAGAGGTTCATCATGAGGCCGTCGGGTACGCTCATTTTTATCACCTGCTACCTGTGGTGTTGATGATGTGAGAAAATATCCCTGCTAGATTTAAATAGTCTTTTGTCTTACTCCCCTCTCTCGAAAGCCGTCCCTCGAAAGGGGAGGAATCAGAGTCTGAAGTTTATCGGCTCCTCCCTGCGCCAGAACCTGCAGAAGGAGCAGATTTCACCGCTCGACGGCATGCCGCAGACCCTGCACTCCCTGAGGTCGGCCTCCTGGAGCTCCCCTTCAAAGAGTTCCTTCTTCCTGAGGTAGCCCTTCACGAAGTTTATCTTCGTCCCTGGCCTCCTCTCCTCCATCTCATTGAGTATGCCCTTGACCTCTATCGTCGTGGCCCCGACCGCGTGGGGGCACTCCTCGATGTGGTACTCTATGCCGTTGGCGAGAGCGTAGGCGACTACCTCCCTCTCGGTAAGCTCGTAGAGGGGCTTTATCTTCTTCACGAGCTTTCCGTTGAACTGCGCCGGGGTTACCGGTCCCTGTTTGGCCAGGTACTGCGTGTTCCAGTTCAGGATGTTTGCCAGGATGAAGCCCGCCTCGTCGTCGAGGTTGTGGCCGGTAGCTACCGCGTCGAAGCCGTTGTCGTAGGCGAACTTGTTGAAGATGTATCTCTTCGTCAGCCCGCAGTAGGAGCAGGTCGGTCTGCGCGTTCTCACTTCCCCGATGCCCTTCCCGAGGAGCTCCCTAACGCGGACGATGTGGAGGGGAACGTCGAGCTTCTCGCACTGCTTCCTCGCGTACTTCTCGCTCTTCTCGGAATACTCGCCGATGCCCAGGTTGATGTGAAGGCACTCGATGTCGTAGCCGAGCTTCTTGAGGACGTGGGCTGTAACGGCCGAGTCCTTTCCCCCGCTCACCACGACCAGAATCCTCTCGCCGGGTTTTATCAACTTGTAACGCTCTATCGTGCGCTTGACCTTTCTCTCGAAGTACTCGGTGAAGTGTTCGGGGCACAGGTACATCTTCGGGTAGTGGAGTTTTATAAACGCCGGCCTCTCGCAGAACTTGCACCTCATGGGCATTTCTCTCACCAAAAATAGAAGAGGTTGGGGGCTTTTAACGTTATCCTCTCCGTACTTTAAATGGATACACACCCTTCTTTTTTGCCACGATTGCGGCGTAGTAGAACTTGTCCCTCCTCCATTCGTCTATTATCCCCTCGGTGCTCTTCATCAGCTTGACGTATACCTCTCGGATCTCATCGTACTCCCTCACAACTGGCCGGCCCTGCTTTGCCGTTCGTATTTTGATCTTTGGGACGTCTTTCTTCAGGATCAGGCCTCTCCTTTCATATTCAATTCCTCCGAACTTGCCTGCGTAGGCCCTTCCCGCACTGTCCACGATAATCACCGTCGCACTCTTTGGCATGCCCTCCAGGAGGGCGCGTTTGTCTATTTTAATGGCGTGCTTAACGGCGACCTTGGTGTTCTGCCGGTTCTTGGGGGTTATGTTATAGTCCGGGTCCTTGAAGGTTCTTATGATGTTGAGGCCCCTGCTGAGCTCAAGCTCCTCCTCCCATTCCTTTTCCTTCCTCCCCGAGAGGAAGAGATACGCAACCGCCGAGCCTATCACCATGGCGAGCGCTTCCATACGACCACCCATCAAAATTGTATCGCGGGATCTTAGAAATTTTTCCTTTAATCTCACATGGTGAGAAAGTATCATGTGATGAGATAAAACCTTAAGAGTCCTTCTTGCGCCCCGTGTTCTGGTGAGGTTCCGTGCGCAGGATTGGGCTGGTGTTCCTCGTGGTTTCACTGCTCGTGATCTCCGTGTTCTCCGCGGGGTGCATTGGAGGTGGGCAGACTTCACTCACTCCAACCGTCACGGGCAGCGGCGTCGCTGATAGCGATGGTGATGGAATACCCGACTCGGAGGAGGGTAAATACGGGACGAACCCCAACAATAATGACACCGACGGGGACGGTCTCAGCGATGGGTTTGAACTGGAACACGGCATTGATCCGACACTCAAGGACACTGACGACGATGGTCTCAGCGATGGTTTCGAAGTGAACGTCTACAACACCTCTCCCCGTATGAAAGACACCGACGGAGACGGCCTGAGTGATCCCAGCGAGCTTTTAAACTACACCACCAGCCCCCTCTCGGCCGATACCGACGGAGATGGATTGGGTGACTACGGGGAAATTTTCACATATCACACCGACCCGCTCAGGCAGGACAGCGATGATGACGGGCTTGACGATTACTCGGAGCTTGCCTACGGAACGAACCCGTGGGAGGAGGACTCCGACAACGATACCCTTCTTGACGGTTACGAGGCCCAGCACGGCCTCGACCCCATCAGCCCCGACACAGATGAGGATTACCTGTCCGACGGCTATGAGGTTGAAATCGGGACCGATCCCGCTCTGGACTGGAGATACGGGCTCGATGAGGAAACTCTCAAGGCAGGTCTCAGCAGGATTATGAGGCAGCAAATCTCCGGTATAGCCAGGAACCTCTCCAGCGGCTCGGTTCTTGACCGGGCGTGGGCAATCCTTGAGTGGATAAATGCTACAATAACCTACAACCATACCAAGGCCGAGTTCGTTGAGGAAAGCGTGGCCCGGTGGGAGAGCCTGAACGAAACCGAAAAGTGGCTGTACCTCAACCTCACCCGCGTCCAGGCCATCAACGACACGGCTTACCGCCTGAAAAGCGGAATCTGCACCGATTATGCCCTCCTGACGGCGGGCCTCCTCCTCGAGGCCAACGTTAGTCCAGTCTACGTTCTGAGCATCGACTACTGGAACAGGAGCACCGGGCACGCGACGGTTGCCATCAAGGTCAACGGCACCTACCTCGTCCTCGACCAGCGACTTCCGCCAGTTCCCCTCGGAAACTACTACTGGTACTCGATATACACGGGCATGGGCGAGATAGAGAACGTGACCGTTTACATGGTTTCGCTAGATGAGCGTGGCGAGGTCGTGGTTAGAAACTGGACCTGGGGGGCCGAGCGCCTCAAGGCAATGGCCAGAGCACCTGGAGAGGGGGACATCGGGAGCCTTGAGACCCTCGTCGAGAAACTGCTCGTTGAGAAGTACCCAGGGTACACGAAAGATGAGCGGTTGAGGGACCTCGCGGAGAAGGACTTCGGGGCCCTGCTGGCCACCGGCGACTACGCCAACGGCTACCTTCCGGGTGGTTTCGAGAAGGGCTGGGTGCTCTCCTCGCGCCACCCCCTCATTGGGTTCTACTACACCCCCCTGATGGCCGGGAAGCTCGTCCGCTACCTATGGCCTGGGCCTGATTTCGATGGGGGCGAGTGGCGTGAAATCCTGAGCCAGTGTGACCACTACTATCTAAAAATCGGAAAATACGGGGAAATAACGGTTAGAGACCACACAGGGGATTCATTTGAGGTTCCGGAGTTGCTTTTGGTCATGGAGGTCGCGGGCTGAAACTATTCCATTTCCTCTATTTTGTTCTTCCAGTTCCCCGGTTTCCTGAAGTCCTTCTCCGTGAAAATGCCCTCCTTCTTGAGTATCCCTCTCGCCGCTAAAAGACCCGTGGCGGCCGCGTTCACTATGTCCCTGCTCAGGCCGGCACCGTCGCCGGCAGCGAAGATTCCCTCTATGCTCGTCTCAAGGTTCTCGTCCACCTCGACCTTCATGGCGTAGTACTTTATCTCGGGTGCGTAGAGCAGGGTGTGGTCGCTCGCAACGCCCGGAAGAACGCGGTCGAGCTTTTCAAGCCCCTCTATGATGTTGGTCACAACGCGGTGCGGCAGGGCCATCGCTATGTCCCCCGGCGTGACGTGCCTCAGGGTCGGCTCAACGTCGCTCCTCTTTATGCGCGCCCACGTGCTCCTCCTGCCCCTCCTGAGGTCGCCGAGGCGCTGGAGGAGCGGTTTTCCGCCGCCGATAGTCGTTGCGAGCTGTGCTATGCTCTTCCCGTAGGCCGTGGTGTCCTCAACCGGCTCGGTCAGCTCTATCCTCGTCAGAAAGGCGAAGTTGGTGTTGTTGCTCTTCTTCTCGTGCATCGAGTGCCCGTTGACGCCGACGTAGGAGTCGTACTTCTCCTCGACGACGAAGCCGTTCGGGTTGGTGCAGAAGGTCCTCACGAAGTCGTCGTAGGTGTCGGTGTAGATGTGGAATTTGGGGTCGTGGTTTATGCTCGTTATCGGCTCCATGACTATCGCGGGAACCTCGACGCGGACGCCCACGTCAATCGGCCCGTGCCTCGCCTCAAGCCCTATCCTCCCGGCCACGTCGTGGAACCAGTCCGCCCCGCCCCTTCCGGGGGCGACGATTATGTAGCTGGCGTTGATCGTGAAGATGTTCTTTCCCCTCTTCACCTTCACCCGGCCCGGCCCGAACTCCAGGGCCTTGGTCCAGAGGAGAAACTCGACGCCTTTGCCCTCGAGGTACCTCTTTATATCCGCTATAACCTCGGGCGTCCTGTCCGAACCTATGTGCCGCTGGATTATCGGGATGAACTTCACACCCGCCTGTGCCGCCCTCTGCTCCCAGTAGCGGATCTCCTCCGGGTTTCCCCTGAACAGGTTTCTGGGTGACCTGTGGCGCAGGAAAATCCTGTCAACTTCCCAGACGAGCTGCCAGGCGTAGTTTTCGTCTTCCGTAAGCTCGCTTAAATCACCGCCTATGTCCGGCCTGAGGTTTATCGTGCCGTCGCTCAGTCCCCCCGCACCGCCTACGCCGCTCATTATGTGGCAGGGCTGGCAGCCGATGCAGTAGCCGAGATCGTACATCGGGCAGATCCTCTGCTCGACGTTGCCGCCTTCCTCTATCACCAGAATCCTAAAATCGCTCTTTTCCGCCAGCTCGTAGGCCGCAAAGAGGCCGGCGGGGCCGGCGCCTATAATCACGACATCGTAGGTCTTTCCGTTTCCTGCTTCAGAAACCATATTTCCCTTGCCGATGTCTATGGGCAGGCCCTTAAAAAGTTTTTGGCAAGTTTTTGGTTAACCTGTCGGGGGCGTACGATACTTTTGACACGTAACACTCAAAGGAATCTCCGAAATCTTTAAACACTTTCGCACATTAGTGTTTAAACGTGGGGTGTATGGACACTTTGAATGCCGGGGAAAAATCCCATGAGGCCAAAGCGAAGAAGATACGGATAATCCACAGCAAGAGACGGCTCCTCCAGCTCCAGCGCAAGGAAGAGCTTAGCCACAACATCAGGTACGTTTCCAAGGTCCCCGTGAGGCTGGTCATGGACCGCGACTACCTCGTCGTTCACCCTCACGACTCCCTGGCAACTCTCATCGAGAGCATGGGCGAGGAGGAAAGCTCCGCTATCGTCGTTGATTCCGAGGGAAAGCTCGTCGGATTCGTCACGATGAAGGACATACTCCACCTCTTCGACGTTCCCCGGAGGCACTCCATAGTGGGCTTCGGCCTGCTGAAGAGGTACTCCGTCACGAGGGCGACGAGGGTGGAGGACATAATGGTCACCAGGCCTATAACGGTTGGAATCAACGACGACCTGGGGCACGCCATAAGGATAATGCTCGAAACCGGAAAGCACCACCTTCCCGTGGTGGACGACGGTGGCAGGGCCCACGGCCTGCTGGAGGTTAAGGACATAATACGCCTCATACGCCTCGTCTCCCTCTGACCACTAAAATCGGGTGTTACCATGGACGTCTTCCTGGAGCTGGCGGTCATACTGATTACGGCCAAGCTGATGGGCTACCTAAGCTCGAGGCTCGGCTTCCCCGCGGCTTTGGGTCAGATAATCGGGGGAATACTCCTCGGCCCGTCCCTTCTGAACTTCGTGACCTACGGCGAGGGCGTTCGGCTCATCTCCGAGCTGGGCGTCATAATGCTCCTCTTTCTGGCCGGTCTCGAAACGGACATGGAGGAGTTCAAGCGCGTCGGCCTCCCGGCTTTTCTCATAGCCTCCCTGGGTGTTGCCCTTCCCTTCATCTTCGGCTACGCCGTGGCCCTTAGGTGGGGTTACCCGGGTATGGAGGCCCTCTTCCTCGGCGGCGTCATGACGGCGACGAGCGTCAGTTTAACCGCGAGCGTTCTCATGGAGATGAAGCGCCTCAGGACGAGGGTCGGTGCGGCTATCCTGGCCGCCGCCGTGGTGGACGACGTCCTGGGCATAATAATCCTGACGATTCTCGTGGCCATGAACACCAAGGGGACGGTTTACGTAGGGGATATAGCGGTGCTTCTCGTTGAAATCGCCGCTTTCTTCCTCCTCAGCTACCTCATAGGCAGGGGAATCGTCAAGAAGGTTCTCCGCTCCTCCCACAGGATAAACCTCCCCGAAACCGTCACCACGGTCTCGATAGTCGTGATGCTCATCTTCGCCTACCTCGCCGAGTACTTCCAGATAGCGGCCATAACCGGTGCCTACCTGGCGGGAATACTCGTCGCCGGGAGCGATGACGCGAGGAAGATAACCGACAAGATAATCACCCTCGGCTACGCCTTCTTCATTCCCGTCTTCCTCGTCGGCGTCGGCGCCGAAACCGATGCCCACGTGGTCCTCGCGGCGGGGGCCTTCGCGCTGGTTTACTCACTCCTCGCCATAGTCGGGAAGATCATCGGCTGTGGAATCGGCGGAATCCTCTCGAAGTTCAGCCCCATGGAGTCCCTCCAGATAGGCGTTGGAATGATTCCGAGAATGGAAGTGGGCCTTATAATGGCCAACATAGGCCTCGCCGAGGGAATCCTGACGAACGAGAGCTTTTCCATAGCCATCGCAATGGTCATGGCGACGACGCTGGTCACGCCGCCGCTCCTCAAGCTGGTCTTCTCGAGGCGTTAGCTCGGCCAACCGAGTGCTCATCACACCTCAGCCAGTGCCGGTCTCGTCATCGCCAAGGTACACTTCCGGGCATAGGTTTATAAAACCCTCACCGCAGTGGGGAGCATGAGCGAGTGGCTTTCGATACTCAGTTCCGCACTATTCATGCTCATCATGATAGACCCGAGCGACAAGATACTCCTGGTCAGCCTGCTCAGGGAGGACTTCCACATAGAGGACATAAGGACGCTTATTGTCAGGGCGAACCTGATAGGCTTCCTCCTCCTGTTCCTCTTTGCGGTTTCGGGCCAGATAATTCTTCAGGACATATTCCACATCGACATAAACGCCCTCCGCGTTGCCGGCGGCTTTGTCCTTTTCAAGATAGGTCTCGAGGCCCTCGAAAGCGGCGGAATGATGACCCTCAAAAAAGAGAAGAACATACTCGCCCTTGCCGCCGTCCCCGTTGCGACGCCCTTGATAGCCGGCCCGGCCGCGATAACGACCGCGATAACCCTCACCGCGGAGAAGGGTCTCTACCACGCGACCGCGGCGGTGTTCCTTGCCATCCTGATGACGGCCCTCGTCATGTTCGTGACGCTGTACCTGATCAAGAACGTCAGCAAAACGACCCTGGGGGTCTTCATAAGGATAATCGGTATGTTCACGATGGCTATTGGTGCCCAGATGATGGTCCAGGGCGTCGTCGGGATATACCTCCTGATGACGTCTGCTGGATGACAACCCCTCGGCCTACTGTCCGGAGAACGGGCCAGGGCCAAAACTCCTGGGCTAACCTTTTAACCCCCTGCACTTTTTCCAGGAAAGGAGGGTTGAGAATGAAGGTAAGGCTTGAAAAAGTTAAGGGAACGCGAGACCTGCTCCCGGAGGAGATGGCGAAGAGGAGATGGGTTTTCGAGAGAATCCGCGAGGTCTTCGAGCGGTATAACTTTCACGAGGTTCTCACGCCCACCTTTGAGTACACCGAGCTCTTCAAGCTGAGGAGCGGTGAGGAGGTGGTCGAGCAGCTCTACGCCTTCGACGACAAGGGCGGACGGAACCTCTCGCTCAGACCCGACATGACGTCCAGCGTCGCGAGGCTCTACGTCAACGGCTTCCAGAACGCCCCGAAGCCCGTTAAATGGTACTACATGGCCAACATGTTCCGCTATGAGGAACCCCAGAGCGGCCGTTACCGCGAGTTCTGGCAGGCAGGGGTGGAGCTCCTCGGGAGCGATAAAGTTGAGGCAGATGCGGAGGTCATAGCCCTCTTCGTTGAGAGCTACCTCGCCACCGGCCTCGAGGACTTCACCGTTAACATAGGCGACCGCGTTCTCCTCGACGAGTTCGCAAAGATGCTCGGCGTTGAGGACGACGTAGGCCTGATGAGGCTCATAGACAAGAAGGACAAGATGAGCAGGGAGGACTTCGCCGGCGCCCTGAGGGAGTTCGGGCTGGACGATGAGGGCGTCGAGAAAGTCCTGGCGCTGGTGGAGATAAAGGGCCTTCCCGAAGAGGTTCTTCCGAAGGCTGAGGAGCTCTTCACGGGCGAGAAAGCTAAGGAGGAAATCAAGCGCCTCTACGAGCTGGTCGATTTGCTCGATGCCTACGGCGTCTCGAAGTGGATAAGGATAGACCTCGGCATAGCGAGGGGCTTCGACTACTACACGAGCATAGTCTTTGAAGCCATCGCCCCCAACGACCTCGGCATAGGCTCGATAGGCGGCGGCGGCCGCTACGACAACCTTATCTCCGTCTTCGGCGGAAAGCCGACCCCGGCGACGGGCTTTGCCATTGGAATCGAGCGCCTCATTCCGATACTCGAATGGAAGGGGCTCATCCCGGAGCCGAAGCTCAGGCCCGACGTCTACGTCGTACCCATCGGGAAGGACGTCGAGCTGAGGAGGGCCGCCGTTGAGATAACGAGCGCCCTGAGGGCCGCGGGCGTCAAAACCGACTGCGAGCTAACTGGAAGAAAGCTCAGGAAGGCACTCGATTATGCTGGAAAGCTCGGAGTTCCGTACGTCGTCCTCGTTGGGAAGAAGGACCTGGCGGAAGGAAAGGTCACGGTAAGGGATATGGAGAGCGGCGAGCAGAGAACCGTCGAGAAGGCTCGGGTCGCGGAGGCCGTGGTTGGGTTATTGAAGGGCTGAGGGGTTTGCTTTATCTCCCCAGCATTTCTTTGACCCAATTTTGTCGCTTGAAGGCTATCCGGGCAGGAAATGTCTTTATCGTGGGCCCGGGTTAGAGAGGATGAAAGCAGCTCAGTGGTGACCGCTCTCCTCATCGTCACCTCGGAAGGGCTTGGGCGTCATCATCGCTGGGCTTAAAAACACTTCGAACTTTTTAACCCTGGTGGTGCCATGAGGTTCATCCCGCTCATCGTTGCAAGGCCCGAGGTCCAGATGGCCATAGACGAGGCGATAATGAGGGCCAGGATAGAGGGAAAGGTTCCCGACACGGTAAGGCTGTACGCCTTCTCGCCGAGCTCCGTGACCATAGGCCGCTTCCAGAGCGTCGTCCACGACGTCAACCTTGACGAGGCACGGAAGCTCGGCATCCCCGTCGTCCGCAGGATTACCGGCGGCGGTTCGGTGTTCCACGACGAATACGGCGAGGTAACCTACTCCGTCGTTGTCGGCGAGGACTACCATCCGATGCTCAGGAACGTTGAGAGCAGCTACCGCTATTTAGCCGGCCCGCTGGTTGATGCGCTGAAAGAGCTCGGCCTTGAGGCGGGCTTCTCAGGCCTGAACGATATCGTTGCCAACGGGAAAAAAATCAGTGGCTCCGCACAGACGAGGCGGAAGGGAGTCATCCTGCAGCACGGCACGTTCATGTACTCCACGCGCGTTGAGGTACTCGGAAGGGTTCTCAGGGTCTCCAAGGCCAAGCTCGCCGACAAGGGCGTTTCGAGCATCTGGGAGAGGGTAACCACCCTGGAGCGCGAGGGCATAAATCTGAGCCGCTGGGAGGCCTACGAGCTGCTCAGGGAGAGCTTCTTCAGTGCCTTTGAGCCTGAGGAGGGTGGGCTCACCGACTATGAGCTCGAGCTCGCCGAGAGGCTGGTGGAGGAGAGGTATGGAAATCCGGAGTGGAACGAGAGCCGGTGATTTAAGGTAGCTTCCAGTTTTCTTCTATCATATACCGCTCCGCCAGCTCGTAGAACAGTTCGTCCTCACCGAGCTCCTCCCTCAGTGCCCTGAATTTCTCCTCAAGCCGGGGCAGCCGGCCCTTGCTCCGTCTCAGCATGTCGTTGCCGAGGTCAACCGCGAAACGGAGGTACTCATCGTCCACGAGTATCCTTCCATCCCTGCCGAGCGGTGCCGTCAGGTACTCCGTGGCGTTTATCTCCACAAGGTAGCGCTTCGAGACGACCTTGAAGGTGGTGTACTTAAAACCCGAGGCCAAACCGATCTCGTGGAGCCTCTTTGCCTTTTCCACGTCCTCGGCGACGATGTGGAATATGGGCGGCTGGCTCTTGAGGAATATGAGGCCCTTCTCGGCGTTTCTCAGGGCCTCCCTTGCCTCCTCGAACTCCATCGGCCTGTGGACCTTGATCAGCCACCTCGCGAGGGGCTTGGCCCCGAGGTCCGGTTCCTCCATTATGCCGATCCTGCCGGAGCAGGAGGAGGTCGTGTAGATTCCCCTTATCGAGTTGATGAGCATGAGGTGATCGATTATATCCGCGTCAACCTTTCCTTCCCTCATAGCCGTGAAGAGGCTCACAAGGGCTTCGCGTTTGGCTTTCATGTCGAAACCTCCGGACGATTCTTAATTCCCGCGAAAGCGTCGTTAAGCGTGGGTTGGGGTAAGTAAAAGGTCTCAGCTTCCTCTTTCAGCCCCTTCTGTCGAAAACTTTATAAAGCTAACCCAAAAGGTTTAGCTGGAAATGGCCAGGGTGGTGTAGCCTGGTTAGCACAGGGGACTGTGGATCCCCTAGCCCGGGTTCAAATCCCGGCCCTGGCCCCATAACAACATTTCTCCCGGAATAAAACGCTTCCAAAGCCAACTCCAGCAAACGCGACATGTTAATGCCCTCTTTCCTTGCAAACTCAACCAAATCAGCCCGGATTCTCAGCGTTACATTACGCGTCTCTGAACGCTTCCGTACATCACCCGTGTAAATACACGTGTATTTACACGTGTTTGGTCCCATAGCCTGACACCAAAAAGAGTGAAGAACCCCGATTTAAACAACTTTCGCACGCAGAAACCGGTGTAAGGCAAATGCCTTACACTGAAAGCCAAAAAATAATAAAGGGCATTAATCCGCCTCGCCATAAGCGAGAACGAAGAACGCCTCAAGGGCGGTGACGGAAGGAACCCTCACACAGTCCTGCCTCCTTGGGAACAGCACGTGCTCGAAGTACTCAACGAATATCCGAAGCTTAAGAGCACTCTTTGAATCAACCAACCCCCGCTCAACAAAGTCGTCGAGGACGTGATTGAAGAGGTTCCTGGCATCAAGGAGAGCCTCACGGTCTGCATAAGTCCCAATCAGCAGGGAGTAAACCTCCCGCCAGAACTCTTTCGGTACGTCAAGTTCGCTCAAACGCTCAACCAGTGCCCCAGCCACCTTCTCATGGACCTCCTCAAGGTTTAGGCTTCCAATTTCCTGGAAGAGTTTGGATACAACCACTCCGACCGCTTCCATCGCCAACCACCAACACCCGCCCTGCAGGACGAGCAATTAAACATAACTCTTGACCACTGAGTGAAGTCATTAAGAAATCCCCCTTTGGCTCGAGTTATCAAATTTGATAACTCGGAAGCCCCCGAGTTTCATTTTTTGCAACTCGTGAAGTGTAAAAGAAGGGCGGAGAGGGCCTCTTTTCATTGGGCTGTTTTCATTAATTTTTGCATTTGAATGCGAGTTGCAAAAAATGCAACGCATAAACTTGTACATTCACTAAATCACGCCCAAAAAAGAAGGCACGAGAAGGCTTGAATTAGCTGAAAAACGATGCTAAAACAAAAAGTCTCGCAGAGCACGTAAAAGTACGCTTTCTCATAATTTCCGGGCAACCCCCTTGGGCGGTTTGTGGCGCGACAATGGGGTGGACGAGCCCCCAGAAAACCCCTTTTTCATGTGGGTGTACAGAAATGTGCTCTTAGAGATGCCGGTGTAAGGCGTTTGCCTTACACCGAACCGTTCGCAAAAAGTTGGTGAAGAAATCGAGGGGGTTCAAAGAAGGCCTTCAATCAGCTTGTAATCCTCTTCCGGGATTTCTCTCATTGCCTTGCCCATTAAATGCCCGCTCCAGCGCTTCTTGTTAGTGATGAACTTCAGCTTTGGGATGAGAGGCTTGAAGTCAAGTTCGCCGAGCTTTAGGGGCTTAATCTTGACCCTGAGGGGGTAAGTCTCGTTTAGGTGCGGCGGGCTCTTGAAGATTCTGCTTGAGTCAGTGTAAGGCTCGCTCACGACTTCAAAGATGCCGACGATCTTGGGTTCGAGAACTTCCTTGTTCTTCCTCCCCTGCTTGACGTAAAAGACGAGCTTGTCACCGGGCTTGACTTTGGCGATGGTGTTCCTGTGCCTCTTAGCCACGCCCCAGACGTTATTCTTTCTGACAACCTCCCAGTTGTCGCGAGTGGTGATGCAGAGCCAGTACTTCATTCCACTCACCCAACCAGAGAATAAGAACGTCAAAGGATAAATAAGTTGTCATTAGAATGGAAGCTCTTCCAGATGCCTCAACGCGGATAATGTGCCTGCAAGTCCCAATAAACTAATCCCGATCCAGAGGGCATTAGAGAGATCCACCATCACATTGTAAAATGGAGTATTGGGCGTCACTCCCAAGATATCCCAAAGATACAACACAAGACCATAAAAAGTCAGTGCGATTATGAACTGTGCGCTTGGAAGAGCAATTTCGATAAGCATCTTGCTCAGTACCTCAAAGGTCTCAGCAAGTTGTTCAAGGAGGTCCCACTCATCCATCATATCACCCAAGCGAGGATATAAGCTCCGTAAGTGCATCCCTTATTGGAGTTACAATCGAGATGATCACAGACACCCCCATAAGAATCCAAGTCACTTTGATGAGAGATGCAGTTAACCAATCGTATGCCTGAATTCCTTGAGAAGTTTGAAGTACAAGGGGTGTGAAAGCATCGTAAATTATCTGTTCAATACTCGGGACACTAAATGTCAAAAACAGTGTTATCCCGAGCCCAATAAAAGCGGAAACAATCTTCCCAGGGTCCATCTAAACCCACCAATGTGATTTATAATCCTTGGAATAAATAACATTTTTGGTTCGTTAAATGCCAAGATATCATTCACTTTTTATCGAAGATGCTCATTGCATAATTACACAAATTTATTCAGGTAACCTAAACGATCACGTTTTCCATTGATGGTCCCAAAGTCTCAAAAGTTCAAACGTTTTTATAAAATCGTTTGGAATTGTGAGATAAAAATTGAGAATAAACGGAGATGCAGTAAATTACCCCACCAAGAGGATCTTCCGAATCTTGTTCTCAATGTTGATGCTGACCTTTCCGGTAATCTCAACTTCCTTCCCGTCTTCGAGGACTGCGTAAACCTTAGCATCCCTTTCAAAAGGCCTGAAAACCTTCAATATGGCCGGCTTTTTCTTTCCGAGGTTTGCGACGATATAAATCCAGTACTTATCCACGTTTTCGGAGTCCGTCGCGAATTTATACTCCGCGGGCGTGACCTCTGCAGTAAGCAGGAGTGGCTTGTGACCCTTAACCTCAATGTACTTTTCCCCCTCGGGTTCGACGACCCTAATGTCGTAATGCGCCTTCAATGAGACGTCTTTGACTTCCCAGCCTCCACCGGGGCCATACTCCTGCTCCAACCTTTTCCTCTCAAGCTCCATGACGATCTCCATCGCCTTCCGTTCGCTCTTTAGGATATCCTCCAATGGCACGAAGTTCCTCTCGGTGATGCGCTTGTATTCATCGGTGGGCGGTTCCACGTCTTTCTCCGAGAGCCCATAAACGTCGAGAATCCCACTGGGAACATGCTTTAGTATGTTGAACCTCTCCTCGCTGATGCCCTCGATCCTCAATACTTCAGTTGTTTCAATTTTCGTGTTCTTGAAGAGGCGCCCCTTCTTCAGCTTGCCCCTTGAAAATGCCCGCTCGTAATTTCTGTACTTTGTCTTGGGCCTGTAAAACCTGTCCCTTGCGAGTGTCCTGAGCTGGGAAGATATTACATGCTCCTCCATTGTGGGTTCGGGCCGGCCAATAACAACGAACTCCTGCGAGAACACCTCAATAAGGCGCTTCAACACGTCAACGCCATAAAGGAACTCAAGCTTTCCACCATTCCTCCTTACGAGGACAGGATAACGATGGAACTCCCGGCCATCTTTCTCGTCAACTAACCTTACAAAATAAAGGTATTCAACGCCATCCCCGCCCCTGACACCAATCTTCATCGGCCTTAGGTTCGAGGGGCCTTCCTTAACGACATCATGAAGAATCGGGGAAATCTCTGGAATGTTCCTTTTCCCTAGGACCTCAGTGAGATAAGTCCTCAGCACTTCGGAGACTGTGTCCCTATCAAAGTCTCTCGGAGTGAGTATATGTTCAAGCTCCTCCCGAACCTGCTTTGCCGTGTCTGAAGGAATCATTTTTTCAATGTTCCGTCGGAGACTCTTCAGGGTGTGTATTATGGCCCCCGCGTAACCTGTAAGTTCCCTCTTTATTGCCGCAATCACAAGGTCGTACTCGGAAGGCTGTTCTCCCTTGGCACTCTCTTCGGAGACTTCTTCCTTCCACAGTGCCTCGAAATCCCCGGAAAACATTTGTTTTCCGAAAACAGGTTTGCCAAGACGCGGCCCACTTCCAATGGCTTCAGTTATGTTCATAATCTTCTGGTAAAGGTTCTCCAGAATGTACAGGTCAGTCTCTGCCGCTAGGAACAGAGTGTAAGCGGTTGTTTCCCTTGGCTGACTGAGCCTCCATATCCTTCCGACCCTCTGTTCGAGCTTTATCGGGCTCCAGGGAGCCTCGTAATTTATGACCACGCTGGCAATCTGAAGGTTCAAACCCTCTGAGGCAACGTCAGTTGATATCAGAAGCTTTCCATGCCTCTCAAACCTGGCCATCTGTTCTTCCACTTCTCTGCTCGACATTCCCCCATAAAGGAGGGAAATCTCACGACCTTCCAACCGAACGCCGTACTCGTCGGCCAGAATCTTGGGAAGCTTTCTCTTTATGTATTCCAGCGTGTCCTTGAACTCCGTGAAGATTATTACCTTCCCCCCTTGCTTGATATGGTATGCAGCAATCTCCGCCACCATCTGAAGCTTGCTGTCCCTCTCTTTGATTTGTGTTGCTAACTCAAGAAGTCCCCTGAATGACTCCACCTGTTTCCTGTCGAGCAGAGGGGAGTACTCCGCGATTATTTTCTCAACGGCATCGTCAAGCTCGTTGAAGTCTTCCAGCTCAATCTCATCATAACCGAGGCCAAAGAGACTTTTGATGTATTTACTAACCTTCTCTGCCTTCCCACTCCCTTCAGAGTTTGCACTCTCAGCAATCTTGCTGATTGTCTTTACTGCCGCTTCATAGCTCGATGAAGCCCTTTTCCTAACAAGAACCGCGAGAAGGGCCTCTGGAGAGTTCTCCCTGGCATCTTTTATCATCTCGAAGAGTGTTTTATCGAGCTTATCAAAAAAGGCCCTTTCAGCGTCGCTTATCTCAACGACAACTGCTCCAAAATAACACTTCTTGAAGACTTCCCTGCCCTCAAGCTCGTTGACGACCTTTTTGGTCCTTCTCATAACGAGCGTATCCCGAGTTTTGCTGTAAAAACCCGGCTTGTCAAGTTTCTGATACTGGTCGGTGAGAGTTGGGTCAAGGAGGGCAATCCTTGCGAGGTAATCCTTGGGATTGCCCCGGTGGGGCGTCGCTGAAAGGAAAATCAGGTTGAGGTCTTGTCCACCCTCCTCAACAAGGTCCTTGAGGAATTCATACCTCTGGGTACCGAGGGTAACGTTGTGAACCTCATCAACGATTATCAAGTCCCACTTAATATCGAGGAACCTCTCGCGATGGGGGGACCTCTTGGCAAGATCAATTGAGACGACCGTGTATCCATACGTGTTCCTCAGCTTGCTCTCGACCTCGCGACCGTTCTCGATTACGGTTGGAAAACCCCCAACTCTTCTTATCTCCTGCTTCCACTGCTCGCGGAGAATCTTCGGCACGAGGACAAGGATTCTCTTGGCCTCGCCCCTCAGCTGAAGATACCTCGCAATGGCCAGCGCCTGGACAGTCTTCCCCAGTCCAATCTCATCGGCGATAAGTATCCTCACCGGCCGGGAGATCATGGCATGGTAAAGGGGCTGGAACTGATGCTTGAAGGGGGTTATTGGCCTCCTTGCCGGAGCGGTTAGGGCGGTGTAAAACAGTGCAGGGCTGTGGAGGAGAACGTCCCCCAGAAGGGCTCCCTTAATGTCCTCGCTCAAATCCACTCCACCTCCAGGAAGCGTCTTGCAAGGTAATCAAGCTTCCTCCGGTTCTTATACTTCCAATAAGTGTTTTTGAACCTCGAAGCCCAGAAGCGAAGCTGTATCGGTTCCATTGCGAGCACATATTCCTCAAGCTGACCCCACTCCGCTGGTGTCTTAAGAACCGCCATAACGACGCCGTAAACCATCAGGCGAAGGTAAGCGTAATCATCGCTGGTTCTCAGGATTATCCGCTTGTTCCCGCTGTACTCCAGCCTTTCCCTTTTTGACGGAGGCAGGTTCAGCCACTTGAGGAGACTCTCGTTTGCTTCGACCTTAAACCCCAGCTTCTTGGTAAAATTGAGAAATTCAGGGAGGTACACCCTCGCTCTCGCTTCAACTTTTCCAGGGACTTTTTTCTGCTCCCCTGTGCCCATAACGTTGAACACCGGCACGAACTCGGCGAGCTTCTGCTCCCGCGTTACTGGGAGGAAGGCCTTCTTGATGTACCTGAGGTTCACCTGGTACTCGACGCTGCCTTCCACCTCAATCCTCCTCCTTCCTGAGCCTGAACCGAACCTTCCCGTTGAGAGGCCTGAGCTTTTCGAAGAGGAGGTCATCAATCATTACTTCCTCCGAGAGGCTGAGGTCCACGTCAAGATTGGCCTTGCCTTCAAGGAGCTCCTCCATCTCCCTTACGAGATATGTCAGCACTTCCCTGTCCACGCCCTCAAAGCGGCCCTCCCACAGCGGCCTGTCAATCCTCAGGCTTCCGCTTACGATGCCCTTAACGTTCTCGGGGATGAGGCCAAGCGTATCAACGTCCTCAATGTCGAGGATTGAAGTCAGGAACATGCCCTTGTGCTCCTCTTTGAGGGTTTCAGTTTCAACGATTTCAATGCCAAGGTCTGGGATTAAACTCACGTCCCTGTAACGCGTTCTCTTGGGGCTCCGTCCTTCAATCGTCGCGATTGTCCTCGTCTCTGGCATGATTATTGTCCAAGTAACCCCAACCGGCTTTCCGTCTTCAAGCCTAACCTCGTAAGAGTCCAGCTCTCCATGATTCACCGAGAGCTCCACCGTGAAAGAGTCTCTTCCGAGGGGTACGACCCTTGCCTCAAGCTGGACAGGTTTTCCCGGCTTCTCCTTCACCTGAGGAACTTCAATCTCAAGCTCGAATTCACCCTCTGTTATTGGGGTCTCTTCCCTCTTCTCAACGATGTGGCCCCAGAGAACCATGTCGAAATACCCTTCCTTTACTCTGCAGTCCTCCTCTCCAGTCACGAGGCTCTTCAGCGGAATTCCAATCTTGGATGATGGCGAATAAACCTCGTACCAAGTCTTCACCCTGAAGTCCTTGTCCCCCTGAGGCACGATTAAATCCTTCTCCTTCTTCAGCAGACTGCAGACCTGCCTGTGAAGGGCGATCTTTCTCGGCAGGATTAGGTCCCTTGGCTTAACGGCACTGGGCGGGTTACCCTCCTCCTCGGAGCTTGGAATCTCCTTGTGAACTTTCTTGAAGAACACCTCCCCATTGCGCTCAAGGCCGATCCTCAAGTCGAGAACGGCGTTCTTTATGGCCTCGCTAATGTGGCTGTCCTCAATCATCGGCAGGCGCGTGTTCATCCTTATTATGGCGATGAGCTCCGAGACCCTGTATCCCTCGGGCCTCAGAACTTCCACACCGACGCCCCTGAGAGTCTCCACGAGCCAGTCAAAGTCAAACTCGTCCACGATTTTGCCCTTGCTGAGCAGGGCGGAGTAAACGTTCTCAACGACTGACTTTGAGCTGGACGGGGCCTTGGTGACGCGGACCTCGTCGTCCTCTGGATAAGCCACCCCCCTGAAGGAGTTCACAATCTGAGTCTCAAGGTCTTCCAGACCCTTGCCCCTAATGTCCTTCACCATGTTCATCTGTATCTTGACAACTTCCTCACCGAACTTGCCGTATTTGGCCTCAATGTCCCTGATGACCTCATCGCACGCCATTATCCTTGCCGTTGTCTCAAGGAGCGGTTTAAAGCTCCCCCCAACTGGATAACAGACGACAACCGTGTTTCTGTACGTCCTCGTACCGGTTCCATAAGCGTAAATCAGCTTCCTCAGAGTTCTTTCATCAACGTCGTCCCTCACCAGCACCTGGAGCTTGTAATCCAGAGTGTCGTGGAACTCCTGCGGGTCCTTTGCCACAATGATGTACTGCTCCTTAAAGAAGGTCACATGATCCTCGATTTTAGCACCCTTGCCCTTTGTTGCAGTTAGTCTTTTCCTCTCCTTGATCATCCTGTTCACGTACTTGACGAGCTCGTTCCACACCTCGCCGGGTCTCATTTCGAGGAGCTCCTTGGCCTTGCTGTCCACCATCTGGGCCACGTTGGCGACGCGCCAGAACCAGAGAACTTTGTCCTTCTTGTTGAGATACACAAAGCGGACGCTCGCCGTTATCTCCTCAACGGTATCATCAATGTCCGTTGGAAGCCACCCGTTGGTGTCAAACTCGTTCGGCTCGTAAACGCCCCTCGCGATGGAATCGGCCGTTGGGAAACCCGGCAAGGGGACGGGCGAGTCAAAGGGATACGTCCTTAGGAAGACGTACTTGAGAATTATCTCCGCAAGTCCTGGGTTGGTGAAGTCCTTGAACTTGTCTCTCTCAATGTCAGTATCAACGATGGTGGCGTAATCCATGAAGGTTTCGCTCTTGCCGAACAGCATGCCCCTCAGCTTCTCGTGTTTGAGGTCAATGTGGTGGGGCATTATCATTGAGGGAGCAAAGCCCGTCTCGGAGTATTTCCGGACCAGCTCCCTTACAACGATTCTCGTGATTCTGAGCATGTCCCTCGTCCTCTGCAATCCAGTCCTCTCGATTATCGTTCTGAGGACGTCCACGTACTCCGGGTGGAACGGGTAACTCCTCCAGAGCTCGTCCTCAAGGTTATGCGCATGGCCGAAGACGTCGGTATTGCTAAGCTCCGAGCGCATTCTGGTCAGGGTCTTGACCCTCTCCTCATCATCAATTCCTTTGAAAATCCTCTTCTTGAGCACCTCAACGAGCTCGTTGCCCGCTCCAGAAGTCCTCAGCGGGGAGTAAAGCTCGGAACCGCCGACCCTGCTGACGGCGCCCCAGATGGCCATGACGACTTCCCTGTTGTACTCCTTCTCGACCTCAAACATGCCCTCCTTCTTCTCCATCGGGAGCGTCATGACCATCGCGCTTCCGGAGCCGAGCAGGGCCGTGGAAAGCCTGTCAAAGAAGTTATCCACGTTCTTCGCGTATCTCCTGTCGTCCTCGCTCCCCGAGTTGTAAAGGTTGTCGAAGTAATCCACGATCTCATCAACGAGAAGGATTACTCTCTCTCCCCTGAAGAGCTCCCTCAGAGTGTCAATCTCCGGAACCGTGGCATTCTCGTCGTCCCTCTCGACGATGTAATACCTCCCGAGGGCGTGGGCAATGTAACCCCAGACGGTTCTCACCTTATACGGCCCGACCTCAAGGGGCTTGCTCGGCTGGCCGAGCCTGCCCTTGCCGTAAACAGGGACGATTTTAACACCGCCGAGGGCCTTTATCCTCTCCGCCAGCCCCTTGATCTTCTCCCTCTTCTCCGGATCGTGGCCGGCCAGAACCTCAGGATCAAGCATGGCATCCGGCTCTCTGAATGCATGATAAAGGGTAAGGAGCGTGTGAGTCTTACCGCCACCGAAGAGGGAGTAAATGAGGAATATGTTGTGCCTCTCGCCGCCTTCGAGGGTCTCGACGAGCTTGCCGATGATTTCGAGCATCGAGTCGGTGAAGTAAGTCCTCCTGAAGAACTCCCTCGAATCGGTGTATATCTCAGGGGCGTTGCCGCTCACCACATCGCCGAGCTCCGGGGCCACCTGCTTGTCGAGGGCCTCGTCCATCACGTCGTCCCAGATTTCAAAGGCTCCAAGCTTCATAACATTCCACCTCCAACGCTCCTGACGAGCCTCCTCATGAGGAGAACCTCAAAGTGGCCGTCCTTTTCAAGTTCCTTCTCAATATCACGCTCATCGGCCTTTATCCTGCCCCCCAACGGGGACAGGAGCTGGCCGTAAACGGCGGTGTAATATTCACTCACCAGCTTCGCGATGTTGAGGGCCTCCTCGACTTCAGCGCTCCACTTCCTCCTGAGCTTTTCGATAACCTCCTCAAGGCGGGATTTTCCAAGCAATGCGTGGTACTCGAGGAGCTGGAGGACGTCAATCGCGTTCCTCGGCTCCGGCTCAAGCGGGTTGAGGCCCTTCTCGTAAAGGAACTTCTGGAGCTCCTTGGCATCGAGGGCCTTCTTCCCGAGAAGGTCCGGAGTGTAAAGGGTAAACTCCTTCTTGCTGGCCGAGCCGGTTTGCTTTAACACTCCCCCCCTGATTAGGCCGTTCGGCTCGGTGAAGGTTGCAAGGTTGAGGAGTATTATGTCGTTGGGCTTGAGGGTCTTGTTGCCGAAAAGCACCTTGTATGCAGTGTAAAAGACTGCCTCGTTCGACGTTATCCTTTGACCCTCCTCGACCTCCGCTATGGCCTCGATTATGCCCCTTATCGTTGCAGGGTAAACGTAATCGTTGAGGACTTCCTCCGTCGGGAGCGGGCCCTTCGGCGAGAGGACTTCACCGTACTTGGTGACCTCCTCAAGGACAGCGGCCATTACCCCATAGAGCAGGTCAAGGCCGGCATAGCCATACCTGATGAACTCCTTGGCTGACTCCTTGGCCTTTCTCTCCATCTCGGTCTTGAGGGCTGAGATCTGGACGGACTTTCTCTCTCCAGCTGGCTTCCTCCAGACTGCGACAATTGAGGTGTCGAGGCTCATCTTGCCCCTGCTGACGATGCTCGTCTTTGACTCGGTGCCGATGGGTACCGCCCTCGTTATCTGGAGCTTGGCCCTCCTCCAGCCGGCCTCGATGAGGTTAGCCCAGCTCTCCGGGTCGGTGTGGGCGTAGTAGGTAACCAAAAGTCCGTCGTCCTTTAGGTGATTCCTCATGGCAACAAAGGCCTGGCTGAAGAGGTTCTCGAAGTGTTGCTGTGCAATTTCTTTTGCTTCTTTTCCTGATTTGTTTCCAAAACGGGCGGGATACATTGAAATTTCTTTCTTCGCAAACTCCTGCCACTGAGTTTTGATTTCAACCAACTTGGGGCCGATTTTCTTGAAGAAGGCCGTTCTGTGGAACCTCGGGACGAGATTCCTCCCGTCGGAATCGCTCAAAGCCCTCTTGAGCCAGACGTAGTAGAAGTCGCTCAGTTCTGTGTAAGCGACATCATCAGCGTACGGCGGGTCAGTAACGATGACGTCGAACTTCTCGCCGAGGTTGAGCGAGGTCGCGTCACCCTGGAGAACTTTCACGGTGTTATCCCTTACCAAGTCAGTGAGGGTCTTCTGGCCAGAGGGGGCGAAGGTTGCAGTGAGATACTCAACGCTTCTTATTGTGTATTTGTGCATTCCCCAGAATGAAGCGCCTGAGTTGCGATTAAATGGTGTCACATCACTCCAGTTCCAATTCATTGTGATACCCCTTGATGTGAACGTGTGAACAACTTTTATTAACCCCCAAAATCCTGAGTGCCATCCAGTAGTAACTGAGTTGTAATCTGCAAAGTGTACAAGGGTTGCAGTCAAATACGTCGCCACCGCCTCGGCGTACTCGAAGGCCTTCTCATCGCTCCAGCCCTCCCTGAGCTTCTCCTCCTCAACTCTCTTCCCGACCTCGCGGATGAGCTTTACAATCTTAATCAGCGTGAGGAGCTGGCGCGGGTTGAAGAGGTTGTTCCAGCTCATGAATACTTTGTAAATATCTCCAAGAGTTGCCCCCCCGTAGGGCTGCATTTTTTCTGTCGGCACGTCCGGGTCCTTCCTCTCGAGCAGTTCCTTAACCTTCTCCTTCGCCTTCCACAGCCTCTCGTTGTCCTCTTTTCCAGCGGGCTCGAAAATTAAGTCCCTGTCTTTAACCTTGACCTTCACGAGGAGCCTCTGACGAGCGAAGCTTTCATCTCCCTCGTGGTACTTCTTGAGCGCGAACTTCACATAAAACTCATTGGTACCTTTAACTCTCTCCGTGTAGTGTCTTCCGCTCTTGTCAGCGTACTTTATTGCGTTGCCACAGAGCAAGCACCTCAACTGTTTTTGCTGATTGCTAATGTTCGCCTCAGGAACCTTGAAAATCACCTTCTCTCCCTCGACCTTAAAGTCGCCCTCCTTGAGCTTCCCGCTCTTTACCGCTTCCCTGGCCTTCCTCACATAAACCTCGCCCTCGAAGGTTATCTCCCCCGCCTTGGTGTCCACCTTTGCCTTTGACACATCGCCGAGGATTTCGTTGAGGTCGATGACCCTTATCCTGACCTCATCGCCGTCCCGCTCGGGCTTCATGTATGCCAGTCTCTTGTAACCCTTGCCGTCCTTAACCCTCGCCAGCCAGTAATTGCCGATGGCCGGAGTCCACCTGTCACAGTGGGGGCACTTCACCTCCCAGGTGCCGATGTAAACGGCAACGTCATCGTCGTAAAGCTCCCTGATTTCGGGGTTGTTCTTCAGCTGCTCGGTTATCCAGTTGCCCCATCTCTCGACGTCCTTCACGAGGGGCTTTCCGAACTTCTTCGGGTAATCAAGGACGGCTTTTAGGAAGACGTAAGTTGTGGGGAGAAGCTCGACGGCGGTAACGTCCAATCCGAGGCGGAGCCCTTCGAGCGGTATTGAGCCAAAACCGGCGAAGGGGTCGAGGAGCTTCTTGCCCCTGAAGTACTTCTCCCATTCGGCCGGAATCTTAGGGTTGGCGCGGTGGGGAGTCTTTTCATTTAGGTCGATGAGCGTTTTAAAGCGGTTCTCGTCAATGTCCTCCGGTAAAAGTGCTCCAGCAATTACGGCCCTCGCTCCAACGAGGGGCTTTCTCGTCCAGTAGAAGACCATCTCCCAGTACGGCGGCCTTGCCGGGCCCTTCTCTTTGAGGCTCTTCTCATTGACCTCCCAGATTGGAAACCGGGGGCTTTCGATAAATCTCCTCTCCATGTTATTCACACCCGGGTAACTTAACACCGCCCGCAATAAATACCTTTTGATGATGGGCGATACATCGTGTAACGCCCCGGGTGTTGCCCCCCACGGAATCCTTATTATGGGATTCATCCCAAAATGAACGGGTACGGTGACTTTCACAAGAACCTCTCGCCTGTTCCCCGTCACGACCCCGGAATGGGGTATGAGGGGCGGTGGAGCGGGCGGTTTCTGATGTCTTTTAATGTCTTTACTCAATTTCCATTAAAGTTGAGAGGCCATCAGTACAGTAAATCCCGGTGAGGATTAGGCTGAGGTGTATTGAGGAAAGTGGAATCTGAAACATACTTATGGCCTTATGACGCAGTAACTTTCAAAAAATTTAAATCAGAGATTGAGCGATTGTCTTAATGTGCCGTTGTTGCGGGTGGAGGAAATGTCCCGGGAGTTTCACGACGAGAATGATCTCAAAACCATCGAATACCTCATCTTGCTTATCCTGGGGAAGGCTGGTGGCGAGATTAGCGTTCTCCACCTGCAGAAGATATTCTTCTTCCTCTGGAAGTTCCACCCTGAGGTAAGACGGCTTGTGGAGTTCGTGCCTCATCTGAAAGGGCCGTTTTCTGATGACTTGGATGATGCGATAAAAAATCCCCTTTACGTTGTGGACTGCTGGGAATACCGTCCCCCGAGAAACAAATCAAAGGCTGAGAAGGCCAAAGGTGGATACCTCGTAATTACAGACAAGGGTGAAAGGGTTTACAGAAAGCTTATTGAAGGGTTGAAAAGAAAGGCTCAGGAAGACAAAGACGCCCTTGCCCTTCTCTCCGCCGTGGAACTTATCGTTCCGCTTTACACTAAGCTTTCGTGGGACGAACTTCTTTTCCTGCTTTACACTGACGAGACCAACAAGGAGTATTCGATTAAATCTGAATTATCTCGCGATGTCTTGAAAAATGCCGAGAGTATCGTTAATCGTCTTGT
Organism: Thermococcus sp. JdF3; assembly: GCF_012027495.1. Taxonomy (NCBI): domain Archaea; kingdom Methanobacteriati; phylum Methanobacteriota; class Thermococci; order Thermococcales; family Thermococcaceae; genus Thermococcus; species Thermococcus sp. JdF3. The sequence goes on from NZ_SNUK01000005.1 coordinate 208,226, forward strand.
CAGGAAGGGCATAATAACCGAAGATATGAAGGCGGCCCTCCTCCAAAGAGCAAAGAGTGCAAGGTGGATAATATGAGTCGAAGGGAGTCTGTGGTGGGGGACAGCTCGTTTTATATTGCGTTTTTAGCTGAGAATGAAATCAATGACGGAATGTTCTTAGCAAATCTCCTGAGAAAATATAACTTCCTCATGGGCCGGGTGGTTTATGATGAGATCTCGCGGAAAAACCAGGCGGAGATTGAAAGAATCGGATTGAGTGAGTTAGTGGAATTCGCAGACGAGTACGATTATGCTGCGTTGCTCAGTATAATAGGGGATAAGGTTTTTGAGAAAGGAGAATATGAGAGTGTGGCAATTGCTTATACCAAGTACATTGAGGGAAGTCTCCACTCTCTTATCATGGACGACCGAAAGGCCCGGAAGTGGGTCGAGCAGAATTTTTCAGAGCTGAAGAAGTTCCTCCGGTACAGTCTCAGGTTTTTGGTGAATGCATACAAGGTGGATAAGAGGCTCACAAAGGATGAAGTCCTTCACGTTCTTTTCAGTGTCATTGATTCGATTGAAAGGGGAGGTCGGCCGTTTAATCTGAGTAAAACTGGGATAACCCTTGTGGAACAGCTCATTGAAGAGGTGGAGCGAAGTGGCGAGAATTGAATTGCATACTGGGGTTGAGGAAAGCATTTCGGCCGAGGACGTCCCGGGATTCGTTATCAAGAAGGTTGACCTCGGGGGAATTCGCCTTGAGACTCCGGTGAGGACTCTTTATCTGAGCAAGGATGTGCCTGTCCGCGCCCGTCGGAGAATTCTCGACTTGAAGGAGAGGAAAGAGACGCTCTTCGAAGTCAATCGAACGATTTATATGGACAGAAGTTACAATTCGATACTTCATGCCGTTAGGGAAAGTGATGATGACGGCATTAGGGATACTTTTAAGCTGAGCGAGGAACTGGCTAATTATAACATTGCTCTGCCGCTTTCATTTTCCAAGTTCCCTCAGAAGGTCTTTGGGATGGAATACTTTGAAAGATTTTTGGATTATCTTCACGAATACTCTGCGGTACTGTTCGTTCCACATGTGAGATTTGCTCGTGAAACTGGTGCAACCGCTGTTAATTATGGTGCGCGGTCTTTTGTAAGGTATGTTGATCATGTCGTTGAAACCTTGAACGAGTGGAATACCAAACCAATCTTTGTGCCGCTTGATGTGGATTATCCAGCGGAAACCACAAAGAGCATTATCGCTCATTATGCAGAGAAGGGATATACCAACATTTGGGTGGATTTCAAAGGCCACACATTTACCAAAAGCCGCTCAGGAAGAATGAGGTCCCTTAAGAGGCTTATTGATGATTTCTTCGGGGAGGAAAGCAAAAACGTCATTATTTACCTCTCAAATATCAAGAAGATACAGAGGGAACATCCAAGGGAAGTTAAGCTTAGGCCATCGGATATCTTCGGCACTTTTGTATATGGTGATATTGTTGGTATTCCGTGGAAGGGAATCGTTTGGCCGTCTAAGGGTTCGGACCCTGAAAACGATGATTATTGGATCAAAAAAGGTTTTTCAACCCAGGAAGAGTATGAAAAAGCGGTATTTAAGAGAGATACCAGCCTCTTTGATAATGATTCATATTATTATTGGCATCCAGACAAGATACGCTTCAGGGATACGAACCTTGACAGGCTTCGGGAAGAGATTCTTTCAATGAAGATGAGACAAAAGTCAGTGGCCGAAAGGATTAGCCATTCGATAAGCAATGTTATCGCACTTCGTGAGCTCAGTGAACTCAAGCGTAAAGTCTTGTCTGAGGGAACAATCCGGGACCACCTGGAGAGCAGAGAATACTTTGCCACAGCTGGCAAAAAAATGCTGGAGAGTATAAGCATCAGACCAAGAAAGCGGCGGACGGGCAAAAAGAAAACAACTGAGAAACCAAAGAAGAATTTGTTTGATTTCATGGATTCTTTTGATTGAGTGGAAGTTCGCCCTTTCAGGGTGAGGGATCCTGTCTCTGGAAGATACAGTAAGAAGGTCAAAGAGATAAAAAGCAAGATTCCCATCAGAAGCCCACGAAGCAGCACTTAATTCTACCCGTCCTCATAAGACTTTTTTGTCAGAGAATCCGTGTCTGATTTTGAAAGATACGATAATTGCTGTGGCATGATGATGTCACCGACGAAGTACTCGAGACTCCAACAGGTACTTGACAAGTATGGGCTTTATGTGTACGATGTGGCGGATATATTAGAGAAAGCCTTGGGAAATTAAGGAAGAGGAAATAAAAAATGAAATCATCGAAGCCTGGATTTAGTTTAATCTTTTTCCATTATCTTGTAATACCCGCTTCTCGGCTGGTAAACTTCCTCTGATTCCATGAGTTCCTTGAGCATCTCTTCAACTTCAACCCGCTTAAAGCCTAACTGCTGAACATCTTCAATAATGTCTTCTTTTGGTGTCCCCCAATCACCGGAGGCCTGGCGCCGCTCAATTGCCTCTAAAACCTTCTGCTTTAACTTCAGCTGCCTCGATGACCGCCCGATCTCAAGTATCGTAACGTCAACGTTGCCTTCCTCGTCAATTGCCGCTCTCTGGAGGGAGTACTCGAGCAGACTCACAGCCACCTCAAAGTCCTCCTTCGTCACCGTATCGTGAAGATGCATTCTTGCGTGAGCCTCAGCGAGCCTCAAAACCGCCTCTAGCTGTCTTGGCGTTACCGAAAAGCCCTCACTGTTCTTCAGCCTCTTCCTCAGCTTCAGGTAATACTCCTGAATTTCCTCATTCAGCTGGGGGTCGAGTTTCAGCGTCTTTATCTTCTTCCGAGCGTAAATAATCAACTTCTTGAGGAACTCGGGAGAATATGGGGGCTTAATCCGTTCGCCTTCATACCACCTCTTTAGGATGGCCTCGGCAACCATCTTGTCCTTCTTCTCATCAACTGTGTTTATGAACGTGAATATCAAATCAAACCTGCTCATTAGTGAGGGCGGGAGGTCAATCTGCTCGGGGAGCGTCTTGTTCCTGTTAATCTTGCCGAACTTCGGATTTGCCGCGGCAATGACTGTGGCCCTTGCATTGAGGACCATGTTGAGGCCGGCCTTAGCGAAGTAAACGCTGCCCTGTTCCATCGGTTCGTGGAGGCTGTTACGATCCTCTTTGCTCATTTTATCCAGCTCATCAATGATCGCGAAGCCGTTATCTGCTAACACGAGGGTTCCGGCGTCAACTGTCCACCTTCCTGTGATGTTGTCTTTCTTGGCGGCGGCCATGAGTCCAACGCCGCTTGCTCCCTTTCCGGAGGTCCTAACGGCCCGGGGAGCAATCCTAGCTGTGAAGTCGAGCAGATGAGATTTGGCCGTTCCCGGGTCCCCAACGAGAAGGACGTGAATTCGCTTCCTCTTTCTTTCCCCCACGGGCGAATACTCGTCGTGCCCTCCAAAGATGGAAAGCAGTATGCCGAGCTTCTCGTTCTCGTATCCGTGCACGGTCGGGGCAAAAGACTGAATCAGCTTCCTCTTGTACTCTGGCGACTTAACTTCCTCAAGGATTCTCTGCTCTTCCTCAGGGGTTACTGTAATGTCCTCCTCGTCTTTACTCTCTTTCTCAATATGATTCACGATTAGCACAAATTTCTTCACGGGTTTGTTGTCCTCCTCACCTTCGAGGAGTCTCAGTGTGCCGGTAATGATTACTCTGTCCCCCGGAATAATGTTGTCACAGAGGTCGTCAAGGAGGATAATGTTCAGGTTCCTTGGCAATTGGCCTCCTTTCAGCTTCTCCGGAGGGTCCTGGATTGTCGCCGTTTGGTATCGCCTGAATCTGCTTTTTTCGGCATCGAGTTCGAGGTTTTTGGAGCCACAGGCGTCGCATTTGGTCGGTTTTATCAGCTTTGTTGAGTATTCTCTTTGCATGCGAATTATTTCGTTTCCGCAGTCCTTGCAGAGGAAGACGGCCTTTGAGATGAACGGTTCGATGCTTGAGAGCCTCGTTACAACGCCGCGGACTTGAATGAAGCGGTTAATCTGTTCGGGACCCACAGATCGTGGTTCGAGTGTCTTGGGCAGGTTGTAAAACCTAACGTGAATCTGGGGCGGGTTATCTTGGAAGAACTCCTCTTTCAGCACGAGTTCAACGGCGTCTTCGGCTGCCAAGATGACTTCTTCGGGTTCTTCCAAGAGTTTCTTAGGAATACATTCGAGAACTGAGCTGAGATGGATGAAGTCAATATCAAGGCTTTTCTTGCTTTCTTCCGTCATCAGGCTGGCGAGTTTTTCTCGATAAATCTTTTTCTCATTTTCCCCGACGTAACTGGAGATGAATGTTTTGAAGGCCTCAATCATTGCTTCTCTGTCGCTTCCATCAAGGGATTTAAGACCTTTCTTCGCTTGTTCATGTTCCAGGAGCTTTGTGAAGGTTTCACATATTTCTTCCCTGACTTCAGGGAGCAGACGAAAGTATCTCACGTCCCGTGAGACTTTTTTCTCCACAATATTGGTATCATTCCCGACTCTTGAAATGGCCTGTCTTAGGGAAGAGTTGGCGTATCTCTTTCCGAGAACCTTATTGATTTGAGTAACCTTGTCGATCAGGTTAGAATATGTAACATAATCCCGTTCATGACATAATGCTAATATCACAAGAGAGTCATGTTGTTTGTTCAACTCAACTGTCCTTTTGATTGCCTGAAGCTGAAGTTCAAAAATCTCTCTGAGATTTTCCTGCTTTTCCTTTTGGATTTTATCTTTTTCCTCCTTTTCCTTTTGGGAAGGAACAGATTCTGTGTCTTTTTTGCCGTTTTCCTCTTCAGAAAACGGAGGAAAAAATTTTTTCCTCGACTCCTCATCTGATATCTCTGCTTTGATCTGATGTAAAATCTTTGCAAAAGCATCAAGGTGCTCTTGGGTAATGACTCCAACTTCCTCACCAAAAATCGCCTTTACAGCCTTCCGTGCAAGGAAGCTAAAGCTCCCAATGTTTGAAGCACCTTTCTCATGGATCTTCTTTTTGATTTCTTCGTGACTCCTGAAGAGGTCCTCGACACGCAGGTTCAGCTCCTCAACCCTTAAAATGACGTCGTTAATGTCGACATTCTCGACTTCCACAACCATACCATCCACCCGAAAAGAAGGAGTTAGGTATGAACAATTAAAACAAGCTGGTGCTGGTGTAAGGTGATTGCCTTACACCGGCGGTGTCAGGTAAGTGCCTTACGCTGATGCCCCCTGGTGAGGGTTATACAGGTGGTGCGCAGGTGAGGAGTGTAAAATTTTTGCAAAAAATGGCTTATATACGGGGGGTGTTCAGCGAAAGTACGCGAAAAAATATTAGGGTACGGAGAACAGGGAACATAATACACCCCAAAGTAACGCACCCGTGTACAAGTTTTACTGTACAAATGTATTCAAATTCGTGTTCTCTGTTCTCCGTACCCTTCGAATTTTTCGCATTTTCAGGGGGGTCTAACCTCTCTTATATACACAAAAGGAGTGGTAAGGGGCGAGTTTCACGAGCGGAATTCACAAACATGCCCCACAATGTTTACTTTTGTTCATCGTAATGTTCTCTGGTTCCCTCAACGATTTTTTTGTTTTTCAGAAACCTTAGGGTACAGGTGCAAACCTGTGTACCTAATGCACTAAAATGTACGCGTGATGTTCTCTTTGGATTTTTTACAAAATCTTAAAAACCTTACAGGGAACAGGTTTATATATTTTTTCTGCACATAAAAACGACATTTTTTTAAACATTAACTTCCCTGTCTCGCCGTCGTAAGTGTAAGGCAGGAGCCTGACGCAGTTCTTTTAAACTTCAGCCTCCCACAGTCTTCTTCGGGGTCGTGAAGGTGGTGCCGATGGACGGGGAGAACTTAACTCCCTCCGAGATTGTGGTCAAACTAATCAAAGATAACCCGGACTTGAAACTCGAAGAAGCACAGCCAGGGGACATTGGTATTGACCCAATCGCCGATGGATACTTCTCGCCCGATCTCGACGTCAGCATCAATATCAAAAAAGTCAAAATATTTAAAGTTCACAACGGAGAAGACGTTAAGGCATTTTGGATTAACGGTTTTATGTTAATTTCCCGAGGAATGGTTATACGGAATCATAAAACGGGTGCAATTGCAGATTTGATTCTCATTAAACTCTCCAAGGACAGGGTTCTCCTAAAGGGAGCACTTAACGGGAAGCCCATTATGGCATACTTCCAGGTCGAGCCGAGCGAGTGGTTCATCGACGCGCTCATCCACGCGGCTGGAATACTCCTCAAAGATTACGGCGAGAGGAGTCTCACGCCCGTTCGAGATGGCTGAAATCGCCTGTGCATTTTGTTTCATTCTCGAACCCAATAAGCGGGATTGCTCTGGCCCAATTTGTCAAATTGTATTAAGTAAAAAATCCTTTACTGGTGTAAGGCAAATGCCTTACACGAAAAATTTATAAATTTGGCAATCCTGATTCTGCTTTGCCGTTTGGCGGTATATTCGGCGTACATCGACCCAGCAACTTAGAGAGGGCTAGTTGGAGGTGTATTGAATGATTGAGGCCAGGTTAGTGTTCAATGGGTCTTTCGATGAGGCCGAGGCCAAGGTGAAGGAGGCTCTTCCGCAGGCCGGCTTTGCTGTTGTCTGGGAGCAGGACTTCACGGCTGTTGTCAAGAACAAGCTCGGCATTGACATGCCGAAGTACAAGACGCTTGGCCTCTGCAATGCTAAAATCTTCTACGAGCTCTGGAAGAGAAACGAGGAGATCGGTATGGTTGCCCCGTGCCACCTGCTTCTGTACGAGGACGGTGGCAAAGTTCACGCGAAGATGGCAGTCCCTGATGAGTTCTGGGACGAGGAGGTTCTGGCAGAGCCGTTCAACAGGGTTGTGGAACTCCTGAAAGAGATTGGATTTAACTGACTTCCTCACCTTTCTCTCATATCTTTTTGTTTGATGTTCGGGAGGGGTTGGATGAAGAAACTGGAGCTCGTGAAGAAAAACAATCTTGTACAAGTCGGAAAGTTCCGGATTACAGGCTCCGAAGGGGAATCTCTCTTTAAGAAAGGAGAAGTCTTCAAAGACCGCAAAGGGACATTCTGGGTGATGGACAAATTCAAAGAGGGGGAAACATACATTTTCTGGATTCCTCATAAACCCCGCCCCAAGAGGATACGTGTAAAATTGGTTAAAAGAACCCCTGACAAGTTAGTTTTTGAGATTATTGCCAGCTCAGAACAAAGACTCTCCAACCCTAAGAAAGATCCCAACGTCCAAAAAGAAAATCGATCTCACAAGGCAAAGAGGGCACCAGCGAAAAACGAGGGAATACATCCAAAAGAGCATAAAATGCCTCAAAAAATACAGAAAAGGCGCAACTGGGGTCGAACAGTTGGAGCGATGTTTAGGTTGCTTTTAGGAGGGTTCTTTTTAGTAATGGCAATATTCAGCTTCATTGAGGGAGAAGTTGTGCTTGGTATTGTCCTCTTAATTGTCATGGCTGGAATTTTTGATGGAAGCAATGCAGAACAGAATTCTCAGCATAACGTCCAGCCCACGGTTTATGATGACGATGATTATTACTACAATTACCTTGATGAACTCGAAGAGGACAGTCTCATTGAGCTTATGGTGTATTATTTAGACGACTGATATTCGACCTCGATAATATGGGGGGATGAGAAATGTTCCTTCATATTGAAACCGGGCTGGCGAGTGAGGATTATGGGGTCCTGCTCAAGGCTGTCAAGAAGGAGATGGGTTTAACAACCGAGAAGCTCAAGGAGCTGGGCTTTGACGAGGACGTTGCCATTGGCGCCCTCGTGTTCGAGGTCCCCTCAAGCTCGAAGTTTTATTGTAAAGCCTGCCTGGACGCTTTTGATGACTTTGAGAGTGCTCAACGGCACGTTATTGAAATTCACTCAAAAGAAGACGTCCCCAAGTTCAGGGGGAAGAGTGCTAAGGAACTCGTGCAGATGCTCGTGGGAGAGATACAACGGGTGGATTAGTGTAAGGTGATTGCCTTACGCAGGAGATTTAAGGTTTGAGTCGTGGGTGCTCCCGGTTTCTGGGCGGTTGGAGAGGCTGGTGGGCTTCAAAGTTGGAGAGTTAGTCATCATCACGTTCTCCCCGTGATTTTCTTTAAGTGCAATTTGGAGAATCGAAACCTTTAACCGGGTTAGACAAGGAAAGAGAAAACGAGGGTGGGTCTCTTTTGAACAAGTTGAAAGAGGTGGTGTCGAAATGAGAGGCAACGAAATCTGGAGATTAGCGAAAGCCATTGCAAAGCTGGTTGATGCGGCAGGTGCTTTGTTGGACCCGGCGGACATGGTTTTCAGGGGCGCGTCAATCAGCACGAGGGGCGCGGGTCGTGTTCAGCCCCGCAAGCAGGAGGCTCATGATGATTGGTTCTGGACTGGGTGACTCTCTCTTCTCATCTTTTTGCTTCTGTGCGACCCTTACGGGCCGCCGACATAATATACGCGAGTTGGGTTTAAAAATTTTTTCTGTAAGGCAAATGCCTTACACTGAATTAACACTTGTGTAAGTATTCTTTGGAATTGTCCGGAGGACTTAGATCGAATCTAATCTCAGGAGCAGTTCGTGGGCGGCCTTCTCCTGCGTGTAATGCAGGATATAATCTAGCCTCTTGTGGCCGGTTATTTTGGCAATGAGTTGGGGTGGATACTTTTTTTCTGCTAAGTAACCCACGAACGCGTATCTTAGGCTGTGGGTGTTGAAGCCGTATGTTTTCTTCACCCACGTTGATATTTTGATGACGACTCCTTTCTTACCATGCTTCTGAAGTTCCCGTTCAAGGAGCCCCTCGAGGGCCAATAAATCCGCTTTTTTGACCTCTCTGGGCAAGATCATCAATCGTTGATATCCGTCTCGCCGTTTCTCAACTGTAATGAATGCTTCCTGTGAGTATTCTCTTGAGACCTTGGAGATGAATTCAATTGCCTCTCCAATTCGTGAACCGTTTCTAAGCTGTGTCAAAAGTATCACTAAGTACATTCTTCTCTTGAGTGCCTTTACACCTTCCTTCTTTCTTGCCTCTTTGAGATCTTTGAGCAGAAGCCGATAAGTCTCTTCGTAATCCAGGCCTTGGTCCCAGCCCATGATGGCCACCTAATTGTGTTTTTTGTTTAACTTAAATGCAAATTTTGCTTATAAGTTTTACTTTTTGGTGGCAATTTGTTGAGCTTAGGGTCGTAAGTTAAACACAGAAGTGATCCGTTAGTTTTAACTCCCCACCCCCCGCTCGAAGCCGAGGTGGTGGCATGGCGTGGAGGATTCATGTGGCATCTGGTACTATGGGAGTGTTCCCCGAACCTACAGCAACAATCCAGGCAAGGAACATCCCAGAATACTTTGACGGAGTTGAGGTGCTATACTTGCCTCCTCAGTCAGTTACAGCCCTTGCCAGCGCACTCTCGGAGCGATTTGTTAATACTTTGATAATCTTCGCAGAGCCCTTCAGGATAAGCAACAAGGTCGTTATTAGGGTATGGAAAATCCAGGGCATCTGGGACGGAAGCACTCGGCGAAAGAATATCATTACCCGCAATCCAGAACCAGATACCCAGATCACACTTATGCTTTTCCTCAGTGAAGTCGAACGAGAAGCCATTTTATTTGAGATACTCCAGCATGCAAAAGACGGTATGGAGTTCAAACTTGTCTCTTAACTTTTTGATTTTTACTGCTTTTGGATTCCATGTAACAACCTCCCGAAGCCGAATATACCCTTGTGCAGACTTTCTGAAGATGCGAGAATCAAAAAGATTCAAAATCGAAATGTATTTGAATGTTGTTCTCAAGTAACTGTTCTGGTGATGCTGAGTGAGGATTTTTCTCGAGCCGAAGGTCTGGACAATACCCCAGCTTATTGAGAACATATTGGAAAAAGACAATTATTACCTCCCTGCATTCCAGAGGGATTATGTATGGGACGAAGACGATGTAAAGTCTTTAATCGATTCAATACTCAGGGGATATCCAATTGGAGCAATCATCCTCTGGAAACCCTCGAGCAAGGACTTTATTAAAGATGACCCATTCGCTGTGCCCCTCACGGATTCCGTTGTGGATAATGGTGGAGATTATTATTATGTTATTGATGGCCAGCAACGTCTAACATCGCTTCTCCTCCTCTTCAATGGGTGGCGTCTTCCTCGGAACGGGAGAGAGATTACTCTTAAAGTGCCAATCTCATTGTACCCAACGGACAAAGGAGGTTACAGGCTGTATAAGAGCGACAAGCGTGGAATTGATGTTTCACTTCTCCTGAGAGCCTTTGCAACATACGACATGAAAACATACAACGATCTCATTACAAGATACAGCGAGGAATACATCAAAAAGGCCGAGCCGGTTATCAAAAGAATACTCGAATACAAAGTCCCCGTTTACATAATGAGTACAACCAAAGAGGATCCTGAAACTGTGATGGAAATGGCCCAAGCGTTTATCAGAATAAACAAAGAAGGCGTGCGTATTGGAAACGTCGAGCTCATGCTCTCACTCTTAGCAGGGAAGATGGGTGGGCTGATACGAGACACAATATACAACGATATTTACCGGAAGATTAGGGAGGAGACCTTTGAGATTCAAATCCAACCAATCATCAGACTGGTCTTGTCAAACTTCGGATTTGCTCAGTCCCAGATATCTCATGTTGAGAAATTCGCTTCGAGTCTGGACAGGATTGCAGAATATCCCGAGGAAAACCTCAAACCCACTCTGCAGAAGTCAGCCAAAGCATTTAAGCTTGCAGTTGACTTCGTGAAAAATGAACTCCCTCTTCCAAGTGCCCAGCTCTTGCCTTCCCAGCAGACCATTGTTCCACTCGCCAAGTACTTTTACACAGCGGATATTGAAGACTTCGAAAATCTCTCTTCCGAGGAAATCGACCGGATAAAACACTGGTTTATCCTGGTAAACTTTGTGGGATATTACAGCACAAGCCCGGACTCCAAGCTTGAAGCGGACTTGAGTGTAATCTCTGAAAGCAATGGCACCTTCCCATACAATGAACTTCTCAGGAACATTGAACAGAGGAAGTATCCAACGAGGATTCGGAAAGACCTTTTCATGAGGGGACTCAATGTAAACGTGATGAAGAGGAGTGGCAGGCAGTATCTCTTTATCCTTTACCTCCTCCTTGCTCAAGAGAACGCGAACGACTGGGCAGGACATCTAATTACTCAGGTTCCATATGGTTCACTTGCGAAGCATCATATATTCCCCCGAGAGTTCCTCGACCAAAATCTGGTGATTGACGATCCCACTGATAAGGAGATTATGATAAACAACCTGGGCAACATAACGTTCATACATAAGTCCACGAACTCCGAAATCGGGGATTTACCCCTTCATGACGAGGATGCAAGAAGATATTATGCAGAAGAGCGGGGATATATCTACAAGATTGGTCTGAGTGAAAACACCTTAATGAGTCATTTCATACCACTCGACAGAGAGCTCTGGAAACTGGAGAATTACGAGGAATTCCTGAGCAAAAGAGTCGAATTAATGTATTCGGCGCTGAAAAAGGAGTATCCCGGGATCATTAGTTAATTTAACCTTATTTTCTTTCCCAAATATAAACTGTGAACACTCCAACTTCATCCATCGTCTAAAGAGCGGGACTTTCAAGAAAAATGTCCGGAGGTTGGAACAAGAGCCCATTATGACAAAACTCTCCAAATATATCTCAACAGGCCTTGAAATACCCATAACGGCTTAACTTTTTGATTTCCAATTTTCTTTTTCTTTGTTTAAGTGCGGAGAGTTATATTTAATTGCCCACTCCCAACTTCAGATTTTGGGTGGATTTGTATGGCAGAGGCGATGGTGAAAAGTGTATACGAGGCCCAGCTTCCAGCCGGAATCCAAATCGTCCAGAGGACACGCGGGGAAAGATACGGAATACCAGCCAGCGAAATCGAGAGGTACCTCAACGAGCTGGAGCTCAAAGACATCAGTGAGAAGCACAAGAAAAAGCAAATCCAGTTCCTCAAAGAGTTTCTCTCAGTCCTGCCCGTGCTCGGCCAGTCATCGGAGCAGATTTACGTTGTAAGTGCTGTGACCATCGAAGAGTACCTGGAATACCTGGACTCCCTCAAGGGCAAGGACGGCCAGAATCTCGGATACAAGGTGAAAAAGGACAGAATCGCGACTGTGAGAAGGTTCTTGACGGCAGTTGGTATCAACGACCCTGAGATAATAAACAGGCTCAAAGCCGTGGAAACAGAGCTCAGGAGAAAGTGGAAGATGCATGTTGCAATGAACACCAAAACGGTCACCAAGGAAGACATTGACAACCTCTTTCGGGCCCTCGAAGACCTCTTTGAGGATTATGAAATAAAGGAGGAGCAGTACTGCAAGACGCTCGCGTTCCTGCTGTTGCTGGCAACGACGGGCAGAAGGAAAGAAGAAATCGCGAGGGCGCACATTAGCTGGTTCGACTTTGAGCACAACATAATCAGACTTCCCCACTCAGCGACGAAAGTCGGCAGACAGTTGAAGGAAGTGGAAGGCTTCGAGATTCTCCCGTTGCATCCGGAGGCAAGGGCCTGCCTCAAAATGTACACAGCCAAATTCAAATACGCTGTCGAAGCGAACGATGGATACCTCTTCGCCGTGCCGACAAGAAAATCCGAGAACCCGACGTTCTTCGATGCACTCATCAAAAAGCACAAGAGCCTGAGGGTGAAGCTCATTTACAGCCCGGGGACGCTCACGGCGGGCATGTTCAGGAAGTTCTTCATCCAATATTGGTATGAAAAGGGCGGAAACGAGCTCATACTCAAAAAACTCGTCGGGCACTCGCCGAGCACGGTTCACGAGCTCCATTATGCAAGGGGATTGCACCACAAGAAGCTCTTTGAGGAATACAACAGGGTCTTCGGCAACGTCCGATTCCTGACGAAGAAACAGCGGGCGATGGTTTCACGGTATCTCCCCAAAAAGGGCAAAAGAAAGCGCAGGAGAAGAAGGTGAGATTTCCTGTGTCTTTCTTTTTTCTTGGTTCCAAAGTTGGGCTTAGTTCGCTTTCATGTCTCAAGGTGTCAAAGACTTCTGCATGGAAACCTTTAAAAGTGACGGCCCGTCACTAGTGATGGGGTGTTCACTTTGTTCAGCACGCGCCCGATAAGAGATGAGAAAAACCTCCATGGAGAAGCACACAGGAGGGCGGTTAGGGAACTCAAAAATGCCGTTGATGAAGGCGACTTTGTGGCGATTTTAGGTTCGAGGAGGGTCGGCAAAACCAGCGTCATCAACGTCTTTCTCAACAAGCACCGCTCGAAATACAATTACCTTTATTATGACCTGGCCTTTGGAATGGGGCGTGAGGCAATAAGTTACACCGAACTCGTCCCCGTTTCGACGAACATACCAGAAGAGCTAGAATACTCCGCCACACTGAGCCTCGGAGTCGTGAAGATGGATGTTAAGCCAAAGGGAATCGCCGAGTTTCAGAATGCGTTTCTGAACCTCCTCAGGCACCTGAACAGGTCGGGAAAAAAGACGGTGGTGGTGTTTGATGAAGCCCAGGTCCTTCCGAGGTTCGCTCCACTGAACATGCTCGGCATGCTTCAGACGATTTCAGACGGCTTTGAGAATGTAACGGTTGTCCTCTCTGGCTCGATGCCTGGCCTTCTGGAGAGGATAATAAATCCCTCAGGAGATAAGCCATTCTTCGCGAGATACGTTGAGAAAATTCACATCTCCAGGTGGACGGTTGAGGAAAGCGTTGAGTACTTGAGGAAGGGCCTTCCAGATGCCCCAGAGGAGGAGCTTTATGAGGCCGCCCGGGAGCTTTCAAACGTTCCAGGTTTTCTGGCGTATTACGGTAAGCTGAGGGTTAAGGGGGATTCCCACAGGGAAGCGTTGGCGAGGACGATTCATCACGCTGTCAGGCTTTGGAAGAAGGATTTGAGAGACTTCATCAGGATATACAGGTCTCCCGCGTATATAATCGCCCTGAAAAGGATCGCCAAGGGGCCCTCGTATGGCGTGACGACCGAGGAAGTCCTTACTGAAATAACGTCCGTTGTGGGAATCTCCGAAAGGCGGGCAAAGGAGGTTCTCAAGAACCTCGTTGATGGGGGTTTCTTAGTAAAACCCAAGCGGGGCGTTTACCAGATTCCAGAGCGTCCCTTACGGCAGGCGATTCTCGAAACGAGATTGGAAGAAATTGAGAAATCCATCTAAGGCACTCATACGAGCTTTGCCCCGAATTTCAATTTTTTGAAGACTTTATCGTAAACGCTCTGAAGGCTCTCCGTTGTGTGGTGGGAGTAATGGAGCGCGTTTATATCGCCCCTGATTGAGTGCCCCATGAGAAGCTTCTTAACCGTTGCATTGCCGTTCCGCCTGTCCCATTCCTGCGAGAAGAATTTCCTCATGTGCTTGGGCCGGATCGGCTGGTTGGCCAGCTCTTCCTTTCGAATGAATGGTTTTTCGAGGCTGAAGTAAGAGATGACTGGCTTATCGGGGTTTGGGCTGTATCTTTCGACATACTGCTTCAGCAGGCTCTGAACTTCCTTTGTTATGAACGTTACCCGCGCCTGGCCCGTTTTGGCGACGTTTGGTGGCACTTTGATGAGTCCTCGGTCAATGTCAATATACAAAAGGGGTAATTTTGTGAGCTCATACACTCTAAGACCGCTCGTCGCCATTATTAAGAGGCCCAGCATGATTTTGTTGGCAATTCTCCCGGAGACTTCTTCCCTTTTCGCAAACTGAACCCTGTGTATTACCTTTAGGAGGGTTTGGACGTCCTGAACGGTGATGACTGTCATGTCCACTCCAACATATCTCGGGCTTTTGAGGTTGTGTTCAAGCGGAATGCCGGCGATTCTGAAGAGCTTTTTGAGATATGTGATGTGCTTGCGATACATGGAGGGGGAATACTGTTTCTGAAGGTTCTGGAGGTGTGAAATCAAGTCTTCGACCGTGAACGACCAGTAATCGCCATGTTGGGCTGTTTTGTCCAGGAATTTATGAATCACACGGTTCACGAACTTTAGATGGTGTTCAGCAACGTTGTTGGCCTTTAGTTCGAGTAAAAGAATGTCGAGGTGTCTTTTTGTTATTATGTACTGGTTGTCGTCCGCTCGTTCATGTACAAATGCTGGCATGGCGACGTTTTGCCCTTCAAATTTTTCTACTGTTTCCGTCCTTCTTTTGGCGAATAAATCCCTTTCAGGCTGTGGATCCCCTAGCCCGGGTCCAAATCCCGGCCCTGGCCCCAGAACAGCCCTTTCTGACGAAAGCGCTGGCGGAAAGTTTCTGACTGCTTTTGAATGCTGGCTTTTTGAAGGTGCACTTTTTCAAAATGGTATTCTTGAGTGGATTTCCTCTTAATTGGCTGCTTTCAGCGAGTCTCTTATCATACGACGCCCTTCGGGCGTCAAAAAAGAAAAGTGGACTGAAATATACAGTAGTTTCTATGAGAAATCCCAGCATTAGAAGGTATGAATTTGGGGTATGCACTCTTTAGCAAGCAACCTCTAAAAGCGGTCACAAACTGTGGTCAACCTTAGCGTTGGGATGAGCGGTTTGAAGTCGAGCTCGTCGAGCTTCTGTTGTTGAGATAAAATCTTTTGCCTTGGTAAATTCTCGACTTTACCTCTATGCAGATCACCTCGTTAAACTGCGTCTCTAACACCCATTTATTGTTCTTAATAAAGTCCTCAAACGCTCCTTCTTCATTCAATCCTTCACCAAATCCAAGCACTTGAAAGTTTCCCACGTCAGGATATATCTCGTTAGGGGACGAATATGTGGCTCCATCCGGTGTCATGAATATAAACAATCTTTTTCTCATATTACCACCTCTAAGGTTAGCATTCTCAGCAGTTCTTCGTAACTATATTCTGCCGATTTGTCTAAGTTATTAAAATAGTATCTAACTGGCAGGATTTTGGAATTATCAAGGGCAGATTTTGAAAAATCTCTGGCGATTAATATTCCCCCAACAGTTTCATTGCTAAATTCGCTTATGTATCCTATTAATTGTTCTATGTCTTTCCTTTGTGCCTTCCCTGTCTTAACTTCCACGAGCAGATACTTATTTGTTCCAGTTGGATGTCTTAGCTTGATGAATATATCGACGTATCCCTCAGGAAGGGCTTTTTCACCAAGCACTTCAAATTCATCTGGAGACTTATCAACGCCAAAAAATTCCAAAGCATCATCGAGAACGGAACTCTGGATTTTTCTTCTCACGAGAGACTGGAGTATAAGTTCTTTAAAGTAGAACTTTTCCGGAATTTTTTGGTTTTCTCGTTTGAAAACAATTTTGGGTTCAAAAGGCTCGGCCTCGAACTCTATATACTTGGTTTTGCCATTAAATGCGTTTCCCATCTCAGAGACATTGTAAAAGGTTATTGTATCGGCTTGAAAATGTGTCTTTCTATAGCCACCTCTCAAAAGCAAGTTTTCAGCTACGTAAGAAAATTCAGGCCTGACCATTGGCTCATTAAATTCTCTCTCCTGTTTTAAGAACAGCCTGAAAGGAAAATAATATGTCCTTTTTGATCTGAAGGTTATCGGCGGCCAAGGAGGGAGATTCTCCGCGTTTTTGTAGGCAACTTTTTTAACAACTCGGTACAGGTTTCTGACTCTTGCTCCGTACAGAAAAGAGACATAATCTCCAACGTTTATGTCGAAAAATGTCCAGAGGCCATTTATACTGTTTGTAAAACCAGCAAGGGCGTATTCTATGCAGAGTTCTAGATTTCTTCTGTTTGAAAGGGATATTAAAAAGTAATCTGGCATCTTGGTTCACCCAACTGGAAGGTTATATGAGCAAGAATTTAACCCTTTCTTTAATTCCATCCAAACCCCTAAAAACCTTGGACACAATATCCACCCGGTGAATGTCAATGTCCTGGAAAGACAAGCTCGGCTTGGTTCACATCTACACCGGCAACGGGAAGGGAAAAACTACCGCGGCATTTGGCCTCGCCGTGAGAATGCTCGGCTCCGGCGGAAAGGTGATAATCCTCCAGTTCATGAAGGCTCCCGATGTGTACGGCGAGCAGAAGAAGATAGCGGAGTGCGGCGCGGTCATAGAGTCCTTCGGCCTGCCCAAGTTCGTCCACGGGAAGCCGGAGCCGGACGACATAGAGGCGGCCAAAAAAGCTCTCCAGCGCGCGAGGGAGGTAGTCTCAAGCGGCGAGTGGGATCTGGTGATCCTCGACGAAATCTGCGTCGCCCTCGGCTTCGGAATGCTCGACGTCGAGGAAGTCAAGGGGCTCATCAAGAACAAAGCGCCGCACACGGAGCTCGTCCTGACCGGCCGCTACTGCCCGGAGGAGCTCTTCGAGCTGGCCGACTACGTGACGGAGATGAGGGAAGTCAAGCATCCCTACCAGAGGGGGATTCTCGCGAGGAGGGGCGTTGAGTTCTGATCCCATCCCCCCATCCCCGATTTCGACGTTGACCGAAAAGCTTTTTAGTTAGGAAAGCTTAAGATAATCCGGGGAGGTTTTAGTAACAATTCTTTAGAAAAGGGGGTGATAGAATGAGCGAGCTCATCGGTCAGATCGTGCAGGTTCTCAAGGAGCAGGTCGTTCAGGACACCGTCGTTCCCAGGAACATCAGGCGCGCCGCCGAGCAGGCCATAGAGGCTCTCCTCGACGAGAGCAAGGAGCCGGCCGTTAGAGCGGCCGATGCCATAGCGATCCTCGAGGAGATAAGCGAGGACCCGAACATGCCTATGCACACGAGGACGATCATCTGGGAGGTCCTCGGTGCCCTTGAGCAGGTCAAGTGAGCGTTTTTCTTTTCCCGCTCATTTCCCTGCGTTTTCTGACGGAATAAAGGAACTGCAGGCTCACACTTTTCTGCCCATGTACCAGAGCTTCGCGCTCTCCTCGACGAGTTCGGCCTTGTAGAACGCCTCCCTGAGGGTTTTCCCCACGGTCACTATGCCGTGCCTGGCCATTATTGCTGCGTCTGAGTTCTGGAGGGCCTCCGAGGTGACATCCGCCAGCTCTTCAGTCCCAGCGGGCCTGAATGGAGCTATCGGGATTCTCCTCAGGTATATCTCGGCCTCGGGGGTTATTATCGGCAGTTCGCCCTCCACCAGCGTCGAGGCGACGATGGAATACGGTGGGTGCAGATGGGCGATGGCCCTGACGTCGGGCCTCGTTCTGTAAACCGCAAGGTGGAGCCTGTACTCCGACGACGGCCTCACCCCGGAGACCTGCCTTCCGCTCATGTCGATTACGGCGACCTGCTCGGCAGTCATGTCGTCCATCACCGCTCCGGTGGCCTTGATGAAGACGAGGTTTTCCCTCCTGATGCTCAGGTTTCCGCCAAAGGCGGCCGTGAGTCCCCTCTTGTGGGCCAGTCTGGAGTACTTCACCAGTTGGGTTTTGATTGCCCTGCTCATTCTTTCACCACCCTCACTCCATAGCCGCAGTCCCGGCAGTAGGCTTTCTCCACCTTCCAGGCGAGCTCTCCGCCGCATATCGGGCAGGTGTGGGGGTCGCCGTTTTCCCTCCACCTCGAGTAGGTCTCGCGGTCTATGACGAGGAAGAGCCCCTCCTCATCCTCCTCGAAGTGGCCGAGAACGGGGTTGCTCTCGGGCTCGAGGGTCTTTTCGTCTATGATTATCGGTTCTATCCCGATGTTGCCCTCGTACTCGAGGTCGTTGGCGGGCAGTATCTCCACGACGAAGGCACCCAGCTCCCTGTCCCTGTACGCTATGACCTCGAGGGCGTCGCTCAGCTCTCCGCTGGATGATATAACATCGATGACAGCGTTCTCTCCGCGCGGGAACGCGAGGACGACCAGGAACTTTGTCCTGTATATCGCCATCCCCCTGTCGAGACAGCTCTCCTCGAGGCCGAACTCTCTCATGAATTCCCTGATTTCGTCCCCCTCTGGAAGGCGGCCCTTCTCAAGTATGAGCCCGCCGATCCTCTTCGCAAGGGGCATCGCGAGCGTGACCGGTTCGTACAGCTTCATGCTCTCACCCCCACTAAATCAGGAGAAAAATTTATAAACCTACCCGGGGCACTATGGAACGGGCAGAGGTCCCGCGGTAGCCTAGCCTGGGAGCGGCGGCGGACTGTAGATCCGCAGGTCCCCGGTTCAAATCCGGGCCGCGGGACCACCAGAAACCTTCTCCTGTTCTGAATGTCCTGGACTGGGGCCCTCTCCCGGTTGTACGATTCTGAGCGGGTAGTTTTTGGCGTATTTAATGTATCCTGTGCGAAGGGTATCGAGAAAAACTTTTAACCTTTGGCGTGTTGTTAAACTCTGGTGTTTAAAATGGGGAAGGGGAGCTTTCTAACCGAGCAGCAGATTAAAATTCTCAGGCTCCGCGCCAGGGGCCTCAAACAGAGCGAGATAGCCGAGATGCTCGGAACGAGCCGGGCCAACATAAGCATCCTTGAGAGGCGCGCGCTTGACAAGATCGAGAAGGCCAGAAACACCCTTCTGATATGGGAGCAGATAAACTCCAAGATAAGCGTCGAGGTGAGGAAGGGTGAGGACATCTTCAACGTTCCGGAGAGGCTCTTCCTGAAGGCCGACGAGCTGAGGGTGAAGGTGCCGTACAGCACGGCGGAGATAATCGCCTTTCTCGTGGAGCACGCCCCGATAAGCGACAGGATAGCGAAGCGTGACTTCACGCTCTTCCTTGACGCCAAGGACAGGCTCAGGATAAGCGAGTGCCTACTTGAGGACTTCGATAAGGTGGGGAAGCAGGAGTGACGTGAAGACGCCGTTCAGAGCCATCGCCAGTCCGCTCACCGCTCCCGCGAGCTCATCGTCCAGTATTATCCTCGCCGTTCCAAGGCCGTGGGAGCTCACACCCATCGCCAGACCGCGTGCTATTCTGTCCCGTACCCCCGTCGCGCTCAGCAGCTCCGGCCCAACCGCGTTCCCCATTATCCCGGTGAGTATCACGAGGACCGCGGTTAAAGCTGGAATGCCCCCTATCTTCTCGCTTATGCCGATTGCTATGGCCGTGGTAACGCTCTTTGGGGCTATGCTGAGGAGGACCTCCTCGCTACCGCCGAGGAGCTGCGCGATGTAGAAGGCGCTGAGGATTGCAACCGTTCCGCCGACGGCTACTCCGAGCGCTATCTCCCTCGCGTAGGCCTTTATGGTCTCCCTGCCCTTGTAAACCGGAACGGCCAAACTCACCACCGCAGGCCCGAGGAGGAACTTGAGTATAACCGCGCTATCCATGTAGCTCCCGTAGGGGATTCCGAACCACTTAAGGATGACCGCTATCGTGATTATGGAGAGGAGAACCGGGTTGGTATAGAAGGCCCTTTTCCTGGCGTGAAGCTCCGAGAACAGGTAGAAGACCACCAGGGTGAGGGTTATTCCGAGCGGGTTCATTTCTCCTCCCTCCTGAGGAGTTCAACCGTCTTCGCTGTGACGACCAGCGTAATCAGGAAGCTCAGTATCAGGGCGACGAATATCGGCACCGCCTGGCTCTTTATCAGGCCGAGGTAGGTGACTATCCCGACGCCGGGAGGGATGAACATGACGCTCATGTTTCTGACGAACAGCTCGGCCTCGCCCTCCACCCACTCCAGTTTGATGGCACCTGTGAGCAGCGCTCCCAGGAGGAAGAGCATGCCGAGCACGCTCCCCGGAATCGTCAGGTTGAGGGCAAAGCCTGTGAACTCACCCAGGGCGTAGAAGCCGAATATTATCGCCAGTCCGCGGTAGGGCCTCATGCTCCAATCTAGGGTACCCGCATATAAAAGCATCCCGGGTGATGCGAAAGACCAATAAGCCCCTGCCGCGTAACACCATCGGTGATACCATGCTCATGAGGAACTACCGTTTTCCGGGTCGCTACGGTCCAGAATGGGGCAGCGGGGGAATATTCGGGCTGAAATATCACAACGGGATGCTCTACTTCACGCTGGCCTTTGAGGCGGAGGCGCACTTCATAGACCTCGGATGCGGGGAGGAGAAGGTTTACGACTTCACCCTCCTCGGAGACGCCCCGACCAGCGGTGGCGACACCTACAACGCGGTCGAGACGGTTGATGAGTTCATATACTTCGGCGGCTGGGTTCACGCACCGGCGGTTTACAGGGAGGAGGGGAGGATACTCTTCCACAACAAGTACTCCCACGTCCACGTCTACGACACCGAGAACGACTCCATAAGGCTCCTCTGGAAGGATTCCATCCACCACGAGACCGACTGGGCGGGAGAGGTGAGCGATATACTCTACGACCCCTACGGCGACAGGCTTCTCCTCGCGAGGGAGGACGGCCACGCCAACCTCGGCGTCTATGCCTTGGACAGAAGAACCGGAAAGGCCGAGGCGCTGATTCACGAGCCGGCCCCCAAGGGAACCACGGTTCACGATGCTGCCTTTTTCGGCGTTGGGAACAACTTCACCGGCGGTCTGAGGGAGTTCAGGGCCCTCGACCTGGTGGGAGGGGGATGGGAGACGTTCAAGCCCGGTGGAAGCGCTGATGGGCGGCCGTACATAAGGCCCGAGCTCGGGGCCATGGCCTCGGCGTACAACAGGGCCTTCGCCTTCGTCAGGGGAGGGGTTCTGGCAGGGAATCCCCTCATGGGCGAGGAGTTCAGGTTCTTCAGGCTCTTCGACTTCTACACCTTCTACGCCCCATTCAGGGTGAACGCGATAAACGTCGGCGGGGGCATTCTGACGGCATTCAACGCGCACCACGACGCGGTTTACAGGCCAGATTCCCGGGATGCCGGAATCGAGTGGGCCGCCACCAACACCGTCGTCGGGCCGAGCGTCCTCGTTTACGTTGCCCCGCCGATGGTCAGGATAGTCGGGGCATTCGGCGCCAGGGTGACGAGCATCGAGAAAGCCGGCGGAAGGCTCCTCGTTGCCACCAACACCGCCCCCAACACGGGCGCGACGGAGGCGACGCCCTTCGACACGGGGAACAGGGACATAGTGGTTCTCGACGAGAGGATAATTCAAGAGAGGCCGCCGGCGGTAAGCTTCTCCCTTCCGCTCGCGCTTCCGAGCGCCGCAAAGGGCCTTGGGGCGGGGACCTTCGGTGGAATCCCACTGGACGGCTACCGCGAGCCGAGAATGGTTCTTCACCTCAGCGGCGACAACCGGCTGACGGTCTACGAGTACGACCTATCGCTCCCTGCGGGGGAGGCAGTCGCCGAGAGGTTCGACGTTAGGGCGGGGAAGAACATCCTTGAGCTGGACTCCTTCAGCGGCATCGTCAGCTTCGAGCTGGAGAAAGGGGATATGAAAGGAAAATTGAGAATAGAGCTCCGCTGAGCTCTCTTTTTTCACAACCTGAACTTGCTTATTATTGTCCGCAGCTGGGACACGATGTCCTTCAGGTCCCTCGCTGCACGTTCGAGCTCCTCGGTGGCGGCGGTCTGCTCCTCCACCGCTGAACTGACTTCTTCTGCTGAGGCGGTGGTTTCTTCAGCACTCGCGGCCAGGTTCTCAAGCGACCTCAAAGCATTCTCAACCTCATCCTGCGTCTTAACAATCTGCTCCTTAACCTCACTCATCCTCGAACTAGCATCCTGAAGCAGGTCGGCTATGTTGGTTAGGTACGTTATGGTTTCTCTGAGCGTGTCCGCGCTTTCACTTACCACGGTGACGCCCTTCTGGGTGCTGTCGACGGCATCGCGGATTTCGCCGGTGATCTGGTCAATAATGTTCTTGATGTTGTCCGCGGCCTGCTTACTCTCCTCCGCGAGTTTCCTAATCTCCTGAGCAACCACAGCGAAACCCCTTCCGGCCTCGCCGGCCCTTGCCGCTTCAATGGCCGCGTTTAAGGCGAGTAAGTTCGTCTGCTCGGCGATGTTGGTAATCACGTTCGTAATCTCCTCAATACTCCTGCTCATCTCAGAGACTTTTCTGACTGTGCTTTCGATGTTGCTCATCATTTCTTGGATGCTTTCGATTTGTTTGGCTGAGATTTCGCCTTTTTGTCTGCCTTCGCTGGCTATTGTGACGACTTCGTTTACTGCCGCCTCGAATTCGTCCATGGCTCTGACGCTTTCTGCGCTTGTTTCTG